>CAYVDZ010000495.1:0-4690 GCA_964450575.1 uncultured Opitutus sp. | reverse complement strand
GGACGGTCAGCCCCACGATGAGCGGACGGGGGCTGCGCAGGGCGTGCTTGAAATCGCTCCAAGTCAGCGTGGCCCCGAGGCCGCACATGATCACGCACACCATCACGAAAAGCAGCGCCTGCTCCAAGGGGGATACCATACCGCCAGCGTGAAAAAGGATTCTCCCCGCGGAAAGCGCGAAATCACCCGGCGCAGTTCGCCGTAGGTCAGCCCGCCCGCGGCCACGATGGCATAATTGGAATCCCCCGAGGTTCGATTGTAGGAGCGAGCTTGCCCGCGATTTCCGATCAGAAGGCGCCTCACCTCACGCCTCATGCCTCATGCTTCATGCCTCATGCCTCATGCCTCCCACCTCCCGCCTCCCTCCGGATTCGCCTTCCGCCCTTTCCTGCCCGTTATACCCCGTGCAACCATGCCCATGAAGATCTCCCCGCTCCGCAGTTTCTTCGATCTCGCCCTGCTCGGCACGATCGCGATCGTCGTCCGCTCCGGCATCTTCGCGCGCTCCAACCCGGTCGCCCCGTCAACTGCAGCCCGAGCTGCGCTACTCGCACAGTCGGGTGCATAATTATAGCTACATGGTGTTATATGAAACCACCAACTCGGACAAACCTGAAGGCGCGTATGGGCCTTTGTGGCGTTTGCGCAGGGCGTGCCGGCGGATGGGTATTACGAGATCCGGGTGAAGGCGGAGGCGAAATTCCGGAAGAATAGCTACGCGCCGGATTTTTTTGGCACCGATCCGGCCATGCCCTTTCGTTTGGGCGTGGTGGCGGGAAACGCCAAGGCGGGCCCTTTGCACCTGCCCCAGCCGATCGAGCCGCAGCTGGGTGAAACCATCGTGAAGGATGACGAACCCGAATGGCATACATTCAAGGTCTGGTTGGATCGGGGATTTACGCCACGTTTCACGTTTCCAAATGGCATGCTGAATGTACGAAATGCCTATAACCGGCTGATTCGCGTATATAATTCGACTTTCCCGGTGGAGACGCGCAAAACGACCGGCAGCCATCGCCGCCGGACAATGTGCCGCCGATCGATCCGGATGTACGGGGCGCGAAATCGATGCGCGACCTGCTCGCCAAGCACCGCGACAACGCGGGCTGCTATGAGTGTCACCGCAAGATTGATCCGCTCGGCTTCGCGTTGGAAAGTTTCGATCCGATTGGTGGCTGGCGCACGCGCAATGAAAAAGGAACGGTGATCGACACCTCGGGCGAGCTGCCGAACGGGCAGCGATTCAGTGACGTCGCGGGATTAAAGCAGGCGTTGTTGCAGCGAAAAGAACAGTTTGCCCGGATGCTGACGGAGCGCTTTGTTGATGTATGCGTGCGGTCGGCGCATCGAGGGTCTGGATCGCCCGGCAGTGGACCAAATTATCGCGGTGACGGCGAAAGACGATTTTCGCATGCGCGACCTGATCGAGGCCGTCGTCGCGAGCGGAACCTTCCGCTCGAAATAAAATACCGTTCGACGTTCTCAGTATACTGTTGTACGACGTTCGAATCGCCTGCGAGTCGACAGAGAAAGACGAGAGCGCTTATGTCTACCGTGGTGGTAAGCTTTACCTTCAGTACACCCTGGTAACGGAATCAGGCTGGTGATTCTTCGGAACGCCGGGGCGATTCGCGCCCCCAGACCGGCCGCTGGTGAAGATGAGTTTTGCCATCATGGATGGTGACAACTATGAGGTAGTCGGTTGGATTCAGTTCGTCAGTCTGCCCCCGCTTTCTTCCCAATCGATTCCGCGGATCTTAGTCTGCCTGCGCCGCGAATCCGTGGCGGTTTTTCATTAAACGTCTTAACTTCCTCCTCATCTTCTCCTGCTTGCTCGGCTCGTTCGCCCGTGCCGACCATCCTGACATCAACTCCGTTCCACCCGATCTCGTCATCCCAAAGGTGACTTCGGTCGCGCCTGCGCCGGGGAAGCGGGTCTTTTACCGATTGCCGGGCGATCCGGCGACTGTTCCTGAAATGGTGCTCTATCTGCCGACAGACTGGTCGCCGGAAAAAAAGTTTCCGGTGATCGTCGAGTTTGCAGGGAACGGTAATTATAGAAACGCTTATGGCGATGTCAGCACGGGGCGTCCAGAGGGCAGTCAGCTCGGTTACGGGCTCTCCGGCGGTGCGGGTGCGATCTGGGTTTGCCTACCATTTCTCAATGAGGAGGGCGACAGTTTAGCGATCACTTGGTGGGGGAACCACCCTGACCGTCGTCCCGAGGCGACGGTTGCTTTCGCGAAACGCGCGGTGCCGGCGATCTGCGAGCGTTTCTCGGGCGATCCGGAGCGGGTTATTCTCTGCGGTTTTTCGCGCGGGGCAATCGCTTGCAACGCGATCGGCCTGCATGACAATGAAATTGCCAAACTCTGGCGCGGCTTTTTCTGCTACAGCCACTATGACGGCGTTCTCGAACGTTGGCCGTTCGCGGGAGCGGATCGCGCGTCCGCCCTCACGAGGCTGCTTCGTCTCTCGGGCCGTCCGCAGTTTATTTGTCAGGAAATCTCGGTGGAGGGGACGCGCGACTATCTCCAGTCAATCGGGGTAAAAGGAGACTTCAAATTCGCGGAAACGGGATTCCGTAACCACAATGATGGCTGGATGCTGCGTCCCTCGTCCGCACGGGCGGCGGCGAGGGAGTGGCTACGGCGTGTCATCTCCCGTGACGGGAGGTTGGAATAAATTCAGGCTGAAACCTGTACGCATGGCTCCATGAAAATGCCCGGTCCCGAACTCCCCGCGCAAACCGGCTGGGCGATTTCCGTTCGGTGAGTTCAGAAAGCATCAAATCACGGTAGGCGGGAGGCCTGCCCCAAACGATTTCACGTCACGGATATTTCGAGACGCGTTTAGAATTCGAACGTCGAGCGGAGCGAAAAGGTGCGCGGCGACGGGATGCGCCAGGCGGCGATGGAGCCGTCGGGCTGCGCGGCGACCGGAACCAGATCGTCTTCGTCCAAGAGATTGCGAACATTCAGCTGCACCCGCCACGTGATTTTGTCTCCGAAGAGTTTTCGGGTGTAGCCGATCCAGCTATCGAGTTTTAGATCTGTCGGTCCCATATAGGGATTGTTTACGTCGATCCGGGTGTCGCCGGTCGCAGGATCTTGCACCACCGGAAAACCAATGCCGACGCGGTCCTGCCAGCGGGCGGCGCCGCCGATTCGCCAGCCGCGCAGGCGTGAATCGCGGGCAAACGTATAGTTCGTCACGGCATTCCAGCGCCACTCGCGTAGTTCCGTTACGATCGCGCCGTCCTGCTGGAGGGTTTTGTTGAAATCGTTCAGGAGCCGCTCCTTGGTACGTACGGCCACGGTCTCGCCGGATTCGTCGGAAAGCAGCTGGCTGCTGGCGCCGCTGAACCAAACGTCTTTCCGGTACTCGTTGAAATAGGCGAGGAATCCACGGGCAATATTGGCCCGCTTCGCTTCCTGCTTCGCCGCATTGATGGCGATACGCCAGTTGCGGGTCGGATTGTAAACCAACTCGAGCTCGACTCCGCGCGAAACGAGGTCGGTCGTGTCCCGGAACCCCGGGTTGTTATAGCGCACGTCGGTGTCGCCGTTCGGCAGAATGACCTCACGCCAGTTGACGAGTTGCTTCAGATAATCAGGCGGCTCGACATAACCGGCGGCGGCCCGCTGGGCAGGCGTATTGTACTCTATGATACGGGAATCGATGTCCAGCCAGATGCCGGCGGCGAGGCCCGCGTCGTCCCCGGAGGAAGTCGTTTCGTACCAGGTCGCCCGCGCCTCGAGCTTGCGGTCGAAGAGGGACAGAGCCAACCCGTAATCCTTGGTGTCGCCGCTGGGCGGGGGAATCGCCTGGCCCAGGATATTGCGGCGAAGGACAGAGGGCTGGAAGTTCTGGGATTCATTATAGCGCAGGCTGAGATCGGAGTTCCAGGGCAGCCGCCGCCGCACGAAACTGGGGGCATGCAGCACCAAGCCGTAGCTGAAGATGTTGCCCTCCGCCTCGAGGTCGGGCTCGTCGAATATACGCCAGCCGGGATCCTGCGGCAGGGCGATGTTGGTGACGGGCTCCCGTGGGAGCGGAGTTGAATTGAAACGCTTGGTGTAGTCCTGCCGCCAGCCCAGGGTGGAAACGAGCAGGTTGTTGAAGAAGTAGCTCTGCAACACGCCGGCATAGGAATCGATCTCGTCCGCGTTGAAGCCGCCGCCATTCACGGTGCGATCGAAGTTCGTACGGGCGTCGAACAGCGTGTTGGTGCGCGTTTCCCACGCGCGCTGGGCGGTGTTCCAAGTGGTGGAAGGGTAGGTCGCCGGCAGGAGCCGCAACGCGCCGATCGGGGGCAGGTTGGCCCCGGCGGCGCTGGTGCGGTTGGCGAGGCTCTGACCGAGGTAATGGACGGTCACGAGGTTCGCGTCGCCCTCGACCACGGTCCGGACGTTGAGGTTCTTGCTCTCGAGCTGGTAGTTCGAATACAGCAGCGTGCCCGTGTGACGTCCGAGCCAGCGACCCCAGCCGCGGTCCCATTTCTTCTGCAGATCGATTTCGGCGAACGCCGTGGCGCGATAGGTTTCGCGATCGCGGAAGACCGCGGATCCATTGCCCGTGGTGGCGACGAACACGCGGCCAAAGTTCGGATTCACGGGGCCGTACGGCAGGTTCGTGTTGACGTCGATGTTCAGCGTGTATCCGCGATCTGAATTCAGCAGGTCAAGGA
>CAYVDZ010000494.1:1568-4694 GCA_964450575.1 uncultured Opitutus sp. | reverse complement strand
GGCCCATGCCGCGGCCAGCGCCAACGGCAGCGCCAGAACCCGCCCAATTACCGCCACTGAAATCCGTTTCATGCCTCACGTTCGCTTCCGCGCTCGCCTGGCGCGAGCCGGAAGCATCGCCCGGCGTGAGACAGACATTCCTGTCTGTTCCGGGGCTGCCCGGTGCTCTGCGGCAATAGGAGGATGGAACGGAACAGGCCGGAACAGACAGGAATGTCTGTATCACTCCCGCCGTCCCCCTCCTGGCGCTCCCCTGCCTTACCGTGCCGTCGATCCCGACCCCACCGCCGTCCGCTCCATTCCGTAGGTCTTCACCAAATAATCCGCAATCGGCTCAATCGCCGCGTCCGGGATCGGCGCCCCAAAAACCTTCTGCATTTTCACGGTCGCCGCCCGCCAGTAGGCGCGGTTCGAATTGGGCTGATATTGGACATACTCCGCCGAGTGACAGGTCGAGCACAAGCCAATGGCCAACGCGTATCCAGGCAATGGAGACTCCGCCAATCGCGCGGTCTCCACCGGCAGCGTGATCTCGACGGGTTTGTCGGACGCGGCCCGGCTGGGCACGAGGACCAGCCACCCCAGCAACACGGCAGCAGAAATCGTTCGCAGCATCATATGACCTCCACCGGGACGCGTTCCACCACATTGCGCAGGTAACCCGCCGGGTTCCACAGCGGCTCCAGCGGCTGCGTCTCCCCAATCCGGTTCAACGCCCGGGCCATCAGCACATGCGTCCCCGCCTTCGCCGGCGTGAAACCAATTCGCCATTCCCGAAAACTATAGCGACCCAGATCCGTGCCGAGTTGCGCCACCCGCCACGTCTGCCCACCATCGCTCGAAAAGGCCACTTCCCGGATTCCCTGACCACTATCGAACGCGATGCCCCGCACCACGCGTTCGCGGCCGACCGGCAGGGTCGATCCTGGGATCACCGACGTGATGAACGATCGTATCGTAAGGCGACTGATCGGCACGGTCTTCTTCGGCGCGGTCCCCGGCTCGACCGCCTTCGCCGGATTGTCTGGCACCCGGTACGCCGTCGCCATCCAGAACCCGGTATAAACCGTATCCAATACTTCGATATCGTGCACGTGCTTGATCCAAAATGTGCCGTAATATCCTGGAACCACGAGGCGCAGCGGATAACCGTTCAACATCGGCAGATCCTCTCCGTTCATCGCCCACGCCAGCATGACTTCACCATCCAGGGCGTGATCGATCTCCAGCGCCTTGATATAGTCCGGCGTTCCCGGCAGCGGGGCGCGATCCAGCCCGTCAAAGGTCACCTGGCGCGCCTCCTTCCCCAAGCCCGCCTTCTCCAAGACCGTCCGCAACGGAATTCCCGTCCAGCGCGCATTGCCCATCGCTCCATGCGACGACTGCCCACCCGGCACCCGCGGCGTGGAATGACCGCGACTGTTGCCGGAACACTGATTCACCGCCACCACCTCCATGGGATCCGCCAGTTTCTTCAACTCCTCGAGCGACAACTCGAGCGACGTCGTCACCGCTCCCCGCACCCGCAGGCGAAAGGTCGCCGGATCGATCCGCGTCGGGATGTCGCTCAGGTGATAACGGACAAAAAAAGCGTCGTTCGGCGTGAGCACCCCTTCGTTAAAAACCGAAAACGGTGTCTCCAATTGCGGCGGACGCGCCGTCAGTCGAATCAGCGGACGCTTCTGGGGATACGCCACCAGTTCCCGTTCGCCGTTCTCGAATGGCAGCATCACGCGGCCATCGGCGGTCGCGGCCCGCCCCACTGAGCCGCCAGCCGCTGCGCCCGCGGCCATCAAACTCGCGGTCCGCAGAAATCCCCGGCGCTCCATAGCTATAAATGAGCTCAAACGGGTTTGCTTCATTGATGAGCAAGGCTGCGTAATCGGGAACGAAGCGCAAGCGCCCTTCTGCCCCCTCCTGGGCGATGCTGCCAGGCCGCGGTTACCTCAACGATCATCGCGGTAAAACGCACCGGGTTGAATCGTTCGCGGCATTTCTTCGAATCGGGAATTGATCCCCGCCGACGATCTCTCGAAACTGCGTGGGTTCGGACCCGGCTTTACGGCCGTTTGTCCTGAACTGCCCTCCCCTTCTGCAACCCTGAACCCAGCGCTTCGCTCCTTGGCCCACGCTCACCTGTCACCATGAATCCCATCACGACCCGCCGCACCTTTCTCAAAACCACGACGGCCGCGAGTGCCCTCGCATTTCCCGCCATCCTCCGCGCGCAGTCCGGAACTGCCGGCAACTCCTCGCCCAATAACCGGCTCAATGTCGCCGTCATTGGCGCAGGCGGTCGCGGCGGCGCGGCCCTTACCGGGGTTAAGGACGAAAATATCGTCGCGATCTGCGATGTGGACGAGGAACGCGCCAGCGCTTCGATCAAGTCCGTCGCGGAAAAATTCCCCACCGAAGGCGATCGGCTCCTCGCCGCCCCCCGGTTCATGGACTACCGCCGGATGTTTGAGCAACTCGGGAGCAAGATCGACGCGGTCACGATCTCCACGCCGGATCATACGCATTTTCCCGCGGCCATGACCGCACTCGCCCTCGGCAAACACTTGTATGTCGAGAAACCGCTTTCCCACACGGTCTGGGAAGCCCGTGAGCTCACCCGCATCGCGCGCGAAAAGAAGGTCGTTTCCCAGATGGGAAATCAGGGACATGCGGGCGAAGGCTGTCGCGTCCTCAAAGAATGGGTCGAGGCGGGCGTGCTCGGTGATGTTCGGGAGGTCGTGAGCTGGACCAACCGGCCGTTCTTCCCTTCCTGGCGTCAACCCATCGGAGCCTATAAAAAGCCTGATCACTCCGCTTTCATTCCCGTTCCGCCCAAGACGTTGAACTGGGACGGCTGGCTCAGCGTGGCCGCCAACCGTCCCTTCGATCCCGCCTATATGCCGGGATTGAAATGGCGCGGCTGGTGGGACTTTGGCACCGGGGCATTCGGTGACGTCGCGTGTCACATCATGGATGGTGCGTATTGGGCCCTTAACCTCGGAGCCCCGACGGCCGTCGAGGCAATGTCCACCGGCGCGACCGATCAGGCGACGCCGCATGCCTCGATCGTGACGAACTACTTCCCGGCCCGGGGCTCGATGCCTCCGGTCAAGTACACCTGGTCCGACG
>CAYVDZ010000494.1:0-1558 GCA_964450575.1 uncultured Opitutus sp. | reverse complement strand
GCCCCCGCAGCTCGAATTCGGCCGCGATCTGCCTGCCGAAGCCGGCACCCTGCTCTTCGGCAGCAAGGCCACCGTGCTCTGTAGTTTTTATTATGATTCGGTCCGCATCATTCCCGAAACGAAAATGCGGGAACTGGCGCCGAGTCTACCGGCCAAAACGATACCCCGCGTGCAAGGCGGACCGTTTGCAGAATGGATTCTCGGCTGCAAAGGCGGACCCAAGCCCGGTTCCAACTTCGACTACTCCGGTCCGTTCACCGAAGCCGTCCTCCTCGCCAACGTCGCGATCCGCTCGCGCCGCCGGATCGAATGGGACGCCGCCGCGATGAAGGTCACGAACATCCCCGACGCGAATCAGTTCATCACGAAAGAATATCGTCCCGGCTGGATGTAAGGGCCGCGTCGAGAGACGGCATTCCCGTCTCTGACATCCGCTTCGCTCCGGCTCATGATCCACGGTCTCCGCTCGGAGCCGCGGCCCGGGCTGGAGCCCGGCCTTCCATGATCAGGGTCGCCCTTGCAGGAGTTCAGCTTTCCGACCAGGCGGGATCAACGCCTGGTCAAGCAAGGCCTCGGCAGCAGCCGGGTTGGTCGGTAACAACCGCCGCGCCGTGCGCTCGACCGCCGCGCGGTCCTGCTCCGAACGCGGCAGACTGCGGAGAAAATCCGCCGCCTGTTCCGGCGCCGTGTTTACCAAGTTCTGCACCTGGAGATCGATCGCCTGCTGGCGGACGGTTCCGCCCGGGAGCGAACTCAGCATCTGCCCCACCGCGAAGGGCTGCGCCGCACCTTGCTGGCGGACAAACTCGAGAATCGCCTCCTCGCGCGACATCCCGGGTGGCTGAGTCGCGAACCAGAGCTCAAAGGCAGGCTCCGCACTTGCGCGTGCCGCCACAATGGTAGCCGTTCCGCCCCGGGTGCGAGACGCGCCCCCGCGCATCCCCGGCACCGACGCCACGCGTCGCGTGGACGGCACTCCCGATCCCGTATCAATACCCGCCAGCGCCGCGTGCCGCGCCTCCCCTTCCGGCAACTCCTGCGCCCAGGAAAACGCGGCCTTCGGATCCATTGCGACCCACGTCTGACCGATCGCACTCACCAGAAGCCAGCGGTCCCGTCCCGCCGGCAATCGCTCCGCCAAACTCATCGCCCGCCGCGGATCGGTCTGCGCGATCTCAAACCCGACACTTGAGGTCAGGCGCTGACGCTGTTCGCCTTCGGGCAACGTTTCCAGCCAGGCCAGAGCCTCGTCCGGATTAAGTCGGGCCCACGCTGCGGCCGCGAGGACGAGCGAATCGTCACGGGCCTGACTTGTCGGTAAAGATTGGATACGGTCGAGCACCGCGTGCGGCTCTGTTCGCACGCGTTCGGATGTAACCGCCCGGCGGGCCGCCAGGGCGGAATTCACTTCCTGCAGAGTCATCGCCCACGCCAACGCCGCATCTGGATTGGTCTGCGCCCACGCGCGACCCACGAGCTCGAGCGCGGAGGTTTGCGCCAAACCCGGCGGCAGGGCTTCCGCCGTCGCGGCGGCGAGTGAAACGTTTTCCGCGGCGAG
>CAYVDZ010000493.1:0-4698 GCA_964450575.1 uncultured Opitutus sp. | reverse complement strand
GCAGGTTATCGAGCCACGGCCCGTTTGGACGACGGTACTGGGCAAGCGTAGTCCCAAGCAGGTGCGGCCCACCGTTGATGAGGTTGATCGGTGGGATTCGTCGTTGCTGCTGTTTTTATTCGAAATCGCAGCGTGGTGCAAAATTAACGGGGCCGAGTTCGACGACGCGGAGTTGCCGGAGAAGATTCGGCGTTTGCTCGGGCAGTTTACGACCGCGCATGCCGGGGGCGTCCCGGTTGATCGATCGGATCGGTTTCTAACCAGTGTGGGAAGCGCCACCTTGGAGACATGGGGCCGCGCGCGAGCCGCGTCCGACTTTGTGGGCGAGACGGTATTGAGTATGGGCCGGCTGATTCGCAATCCGCGCGGCTTCCGCTGGCGCGACTGTCTGGATGAAATGCAGCAGTGCGGCGCGATGGCCCTGCCAATCGTCAGCCTGATCAGTTTTCTGGTGGGCTTGATCATGGCGTATCAGGCAGCCGTTCAGTTGCGGCAATTCGGCGCGGATATCTACGTCGCCGATCTCGTCGGACTTTCGGTCGTGCGAGAGATGGGCCCAATGATGGCGGCCATCATTCTGGCGGGTCGAACGGGAGCCGCGTTTGCCGCCACCCTCGCCAACATGAAGGCAAACGAGGAAATCGACGCGCTCGAAACGCTCGGTATCTCAGCGGTCCGCTTCCTTGTTTTGCCGCGGTTGATTGCGCTCGGCATCATGATGCCGCTGCTCACGCTGTATGCCAACGGCGTCGGAATTCTCGGCGGCATGGCGGTGGGGGCCGGGGTGTTGAATATTCCTCCGACGGCCTACTGGATCCAAACGCAATCGATCGTGGATCTATCCGACGTGAACACCGGGTTGATCAAAGCGATTTTTTTCGGAATGCTGATCGGGCTCTCGGGCTGTTTGCGCGGACTGCAGGCGGAACGAAGTGCGGCGGGCGTGGGACGGGCGGCGACGTCGGCGGTCGTGACATCCATCCTTCTGATCATCGTGGCCGACGCCGTGTTTGCGGTCGTCTTCAACATTTTTGGATGGTGACCGTCGCATGAAACCTCCTGCTCCGACATCAGCTGCGATCGAGGTCCAGAACCTACGTGCCGGCTATGGCGATAACGTCATTCTCGAGGATGTTTCCTTCACCATTCCGCGGGGAGAAATCTTCTTCATCATTGGCGGCTCCGGCTGCGGCAAAAGCACGCTCTTGCGGAACATGGTGGGCCTGCACGCGCCACTGAAGGGCAGTGTGGCGTTTTTCGGGCAGCCTTTCACGCGGGCGGATGCCTCGGCACGTCGTGCGATGCTGAAGACCTTTGGCATGCTTTTCCAAGGCGGAGCGCTCTGGAGTTCGCTGACCCTGCGGCAGAACGTCGCGCTGCCCTTGGAGGAGTACACCACGCTTGGGCGGGGAGAGATCAATGACATCGCGACCTTCAAGCTCGCGCAGGTGGGTCTGGCGGGGTTCGAAGATTATTTTCCGGCGGAGATCAGCGGCGGCATGAAAAAACGAGCCGCTCTTGCCCGGGCGCTTTCTCTCGATCCCGACATTTTGTTTTTCGATGAACCCTCGGCCGGCCTGGATCCGATCACGTCGCGCAATCTGGATGAGCTGATCCTGCAAATCCGCGATACGTTCGGAACCACGATTGTGGTCGTCTCACACGAACTGGCCTCGATCTTCAGCATCGCCGATCGCGTTATCATGCTCGATGTTAAGGCAAAAGGGATTATTGCCGAAGGTCCACCGCGTGAACTCGCACTGAACAGCCAGGACCCACGCGTGTCCGAGTTTCTCCATCGGGGCGATGCCGCCCCGCGTCCTTGATTTTTCTGCAGCCACGTTTGTCGTTGCGACACACGTGGGTGCATCATGACAGTCTTCTTCAGAGCGTGAAAACCAAAGTCAGTCCTGCCATTGTCGGAGCCTTCGTGATCGGCGCCATGTTATTGGGCGTAATCGCGCTCTTCTCGTTTGGAAGCATCAATTTCTTCGCGAAACCGCAGCGGTTCGTCGTGTATTTCGACGAGTCGATTCATGGCCTTGATCTGGGTTCGCAGGTAAAGCTCCGCGGCGTCCGGGTCGGTCGCGTCGTGAGCCTTGCGATTCGATATGATGAAAAGGGAAACCGCTCGGTCGTGGCGGTCGTTTGTGAGTTCAGCAAAGATGTGATGACCGATAACCTTGGTCTACTCGTCGATGTCGCCGATCGGGCCGAGCTTGAGAAGCTGGTGAGCAACGGCCTGCGCGCCCAGCTCGGGGTGCAGAGTCTTGCCACCGGCATGCTCTTTGTCGCGTTGGATTTTTTCGATCCAAAGGAGTTTCCACCTGAACCGAGGCCCGCGGATCCACGCTTCACCGTCGTGCCGTCCGTGCCCTCTGCGATCTCCGAGTTTCAGGCGAGTGCTTCGGACATTCTGGCGAGTTTGAAACGAGTTGATTTCGCGGGAATCTCTCGCGGCATCAACAGCCTGCTCACTGAGTCACGGAAGCAGCTCGACGGCGTGGATCTGAAGGGTGTCACCGAGCAGTGGAAGCGAACCGGAGCGGAGCTGGAGGCGCTGGCGAAAGGACCGGAGTTGAAAGCGACGTTCGAGAATCTCAACGGTGCCGTGACCGATCTGCGAAAGGTGGTGGCCACCCTCGAAGCCCAGATCGAGCCAACCAGTCGTGAATTGGCGGCGACGCTCGTGGAAGCGCGCAAGACCATTCAGAATTTCAATGCGACGGCGGCGGCGGCCAGTAACCTTATTAACGCCAACGCCGGGGTGGGTGATGACTTGGCGCTGACAATGACCCGCCTCAACGACGCGGCGGATTCCGTCCGGCGCCTCGCCGAGTTTCTTGAGCGTAATCCCAATGCGCTTATCACCGGTCGCAAACGGCCCCAATAAACGTGCGTCACCCCATGGCTCTTTCTTTGAAGAATTTTGCGATGAACGTCCGTTCTGACTTCGGCCTTCCGCTGCTTATGGGCGGCGTGATATTTCTTACCGGCTGCAATGTACTGCCCGAGGCGCAATCGGATCCCACCCGCAGCTTTATTCTTTCGACCCCAGTGGCCGATGCGCGGTCGTCGAATGCAGCGGATGCGCCGACGGTTCATCTACGTTCCGTCGAGCTCGCCAGCTATCTCCGTACGCGCGCATTGATTGTCCGAAAGGGAGAAAACGAAATCGAATTCCGCGAGTTTGCGCAATGGGGTGAGAGCCTTGACCTCGGCATCGCGCGAGTCGTGCGGGAGGAGTTGCTGGCCAGCGGCCGGGCGGGGTTGGTGCAGCTTCCGGGAAGTCGTACCGGCTCGGCAGGACCCTCCGATGCAGAACTCCGGATTCGGGTGTTATCCGCTGAAGGCGTGGTGGACGGCGGAATCAACTTCCGCGCCGTTTGGGAACTTTCCGTCGACGGGGCTGCGGGTCCGGTCACGCGCGGTGACTATCGTGCGGCTGGCCTGAGTTGGGACCCGAAGAATGAAGCGTCGCTCGCCGCGGGAATGAGCGCGGCCGTAGTCGGCCTCGCGGCCAATATCTCTGCGGCCTTGGCCAAGCGCTGAGCCCGGCCCGGGGGCTTGGCGTAAGAGCGGACGAAAGACGCCCGACTTCCTCCCGGAACGGGGGCGTGTACCTGCCAACGCGGCGACCGAGCCGCTCGCCGCGCCGGGGGATTTCCGCCTTCTTATTTGAGCGCGTTCGCGATGCGACCGAGCGCGGCTTCGACGTTTTCGCGCGAGTTAAACGCGCTGATCCGCACATGGCCTTCGCCGCACTTGCCGAAGCCGGCGCCGGGGGTGCAGACGACCTGGGCCTGGTTCAAGAGGAGATCAAAAAACTCCCATGAGTCGCGACCCGTGTTGATCCAGATGTAAGGCGCGTTGTCGCCCCCGATGCAGCTGAATCCCAGTTTCGTGATCGCTTCGCGAATGAGCTTCGCGTTGGCGAGATAGAAGTTGGTCAGGTCGCCGGTCTGCTGCTTGCCCGCATCCGTGTAAATCGCGGCCGCGGCTTTCTGGATCGGATAAGCCACGCCATTGAACTTGGTGGTGTGGCGACGATTCCACAGTGCGTAAAGCGGGTGGGCATTGCCGGCGGCGTCGTACGCCATGACCGACTTCGGCACGACGGTGTAAGCGCAGCGCGTGCCGGTGAAGCCGGCGGTTTTGGAGAAGCTCCGAAACTCGATCGCGACGTCGCGGGCGCCTTCAATCTCGTAGATCGAGTGCGGGATATCCGGATTCCGGATATACGCCTCGTAGGCGCTGTCGAAGAGGATGACCGCCTTGTTCTTCTTCGCATACTCCACCCAGGCGGTGAGTTGGGCCTTCGTGGCCACGGCACCGGTGGGATTGTTGGGGAAGCAAAGATAGATCAGGTCCGTGGCGACCGTGGGGATCGCTGGAACGTAGCCGTTCCCGGGCGTGCTATCGAGGTAGGTCACGCCTTCGTAGCGGCCATCGACGTTGAGCCCGGTGCGGCCCGCCATCACGTTCGTGTCCAAATACACCGGATACACGGGATCGGGAATGGCGAGGCGGATGTCCTGGGCGAAAATCTCCTGAATGTTGCCGCAGTCGCACTTGGAGCCGTCCGAGACGAAGATTTCGTCAGCCGCGATGTTGCAGCCGCGAGCTGCGTAGTCGTGCTGGGCAATTGCTTCGCGCAGAAAGGCGTAACCCTGCTCGGGGCCGTAGCCCTTGAAGGTG
>CAYVDZ010000492.1:0-4702 GCA_964450575.1 uncultured Opitutus sp. | reverse complement strand
TTACGCGTTTCAGGAACTGGGCTTGGGGCGCGCCGTGCTTGTCGGCCGTGAGGATCGCACTGCCGAGGAGCAGGAAATCGACGCCGATTTCGGATGGTGCGAGCCCTAAGTCCCACAACTGGTCAATTGTGGTGCCGAGGCAATGACCGAGGCTGTGCTGGTTCGGAATGAGCTGCACCTCGGTCGCCGTGGTCCCTTCTGAAATGACCGCGGGCAACCTCTCGTCGTCAACACCGAGGCAGAAATGAAAGTATACGTTTGGCATCGTCAGTCCTGCGTGGAGAGCTGTTGCAGGTATTCGAAAGTTTGACGGTAGATCCGCAACCCCAGCGAACTCAACTTGGTCCGGTCCACGCGCGCGGCCGCTTGCAAGACCGGCCGCACCGCGCGCCGCACTTCGCCCCGCACGAGCTCGCGAATCTCCCCCTTCAACTGCTGGGCGCGGGCGGCACTCGGCGAAAACGGCAAAATGTTGCTGCCGATGTCCTGCTGAAGGCGGAGCTCGATCGTCCGCGTGACGTAATTTTCGAGCATCACGATCATGGTTTCGCCCGTGATATCGTTGACGTCCGGCAGACCGCCTTCGATCGCATCGATCACGGTGTCAGTCCAAGCCCGGTTGCTTATCCCCTCGTCGATGGTGCCACCCTTTTCAAGAAATGCCTCTGCGAGGGTCGGGCCGATCTCCTGCGGCGTCTTGCCGACCAAATCGCCTAGCCCGAAATCTTTCGCCGCTTGAACAAAGCCGCGCTGCTCTACCGCGCGGATGAAGCCGACCACGCGGCCGGCGGTCTTAGCCGACACCGCCATTCGGTCTGCGGCGCGCTTCGCCCCGCCGAGGCCTTTGCGAACATACCCTGAGGTGGCGCTCCGCAATCCCGACGGATTAGTCGATCCGCCGCGGGCAATGGACTTGATTTGCCGACGAGCGCTTTGAAAGCGACCAGCAGACGGAACCTGGATGCCGGCCGGCGGGGCGGCGGTTGGGGGAGGCGCTCGCGGTGGTTGTAAGTCGGGTGCGAGGGGCGCACTCAGTGGCTCTTCGCTCGGCGGAAGCGGCGCCAACGTGGGAAGTTCCGAGGCCGGCAACTCCGGGGGCGGTTGCAGCCACGATGGGAGGAGCGGGTTCGCGGCGCTCGGGCCTCCGAAGGCTTTTGAAGTGCCCATGTTGATTTACCGCTGAAACGACTTGATCGCCTGTTTCAGTTTGGCGCTGCCCTGCGCGCCCCAAACCTGCTCCAACGCGCCAGCGTCCGTCTTCAAGGCTGGGTCGTCGGCCAACGTCTTCAGAATGGGCCACGCCCACGCACCCAGTTGAGCAGCCGGCAGGTTTTGCAAAAGGCTCAACAGGACCAAGCGGGTATCCGATCGATGGGTGCAGACGGCAACCAGCCCGGCCATCCCGCGCGGGGCTTGCTTCAAGTCGCCCGACGCCTGGGCCGTTGCCTTGAGGCTCTGCGCAACGTCGACTGCGTCCTTGGGATTCAAGGCGAGCACCTCGGTTTTGGCGGAGGCGATCGCATACTCGTCGCCGCATAGCTTTTCGATCAATCCGTTGAGATGCCCAGGGGCGCCGTAACCGAAGATGGATTGTTTGCGGTCCCGCGTGACAAAAATATAAGGCCGAAGGTCTTCATCGGAAAGCCAAGGCTGCACTTTCGCCCACGTTTGCACGCGGGAGTCTTGCTGCCACTCCTCAAGCAGCTTCTTCCGCTCCAGTTTCAGCTCCGCGGGCAACGGTTTCCCGTCGGGCTGCTCCAAGTATTTCAGGAACGGGAGCCGGCCCGTGCCGCCGGCATCCTGCGCCAGCTCGTTCACGAGTTGGTCGAGGAAGGTCGGGTGGAATCGCTCGGCCAACATGACTTTCGCCAACTGAGGAAACTTGATCTCGTCGGCGAGCAGGCGCTCGACCGCGATCGCGTAGCGAATCAGGACTGCATTGAGGAATCGTTTGATCAGTCGCGGGTTCCCCTTCGTGCCGTCGCTAAGGACGCGGTAGAGTTGTGTGCTGAGGGCAATGGCCTCCTTCAACGGGACGGCGACCTCGCCCTTCGTGATCTGATCGATTTGCGCAGCTTCGATCGGTTGCGCGGCCCACGGCCGAGTGATGGTCGTTTTGGCGAGTTCGGCCAGCCTCGTGAAGGCCGGCTTGTGCTCGGGCTGGTTCAGAATGGCCTCCGCCATGACGAGCGTGACGTAGCACTGCGTTTCCACGGCGCCCAAGGCCGGGATGCGAAAAGGCACCTGAATGAGCTTTTCCAGGTAGTAGCGCGCGTAGGAGTCGGGCAGGCCGGAGCGCTGAAAGTCGGGAAAATGGCGCTTAACCGAGTATTCGATCATCTGCTCGTCCGCCCCGATGACGAACGCGGTTTTCTCGGCGAACAGAAACAGGCGGATTGCCTCCAAGGTGGCGATGGCCGTTTCGGGCAGGCAGCGATCCAAGTCGTCGATAAGCACGACGAGGCGCTTGATCTTAGCAGCGTCGAGCAGCGCTTTGAACGCCTTCCGAAATTCCTTCATTTCCTCGGGCACCTTCTTCCGGGACTTGGCCTGCTCCAACAGGCCTGTGCCCTTCGCGAGGGATTTCGCGGCTTCCGATTTCTCCCCATCGCCGCCCAGCAGTTTCGCGGTGTCCTTCAGGATGTCGACGGCATCACCAATGAGACCCGGGTGCGGGATGCCCGTCATGGCGCTCGCGCCAATCTTCACCGCAGTTTTCGCGAGCTTCAGGTAGTCCCAGCTTTTCAGGACATCGGCCGCCCTTTCCGACACCTTGTCAAAGGTCGAACGCTGATCCCGCAGTTCAACGACGATGGTTTCTATCAACGCGGCCTTGGCATCGTCAAAGCCCTCCAGTTCCCAACCGTTGAACCAGAGACAAAGCACTTCCTCGCGCGAAGCCACCTGGCTCTGCACCATCTTGAGCACGCTTGATTTTCCGGCTCCCCAATCTCCGTGGACACCGATGGAAATGGGTTTGTCTCCGCTGCCGTCGATGTAGCCGACAACGGTCTTGGCGATCGCATCGTAGTAAAGCAGATCCGTAGCCGTCTCGCTATCGTTGATGAAGATGCCACGGAAAGGGTTAGTGACGGTGCTCATGAAGCGTGGAGGAAGAAGCCGGACGACTTCGGGGTGTCGATAGCTCAGCGTTGCCATCGAAGGGATGCAACTCGCTTCGCTCTCCCGTGTCGTGACGACGACCTTCAGCGAGCGCCGGCGTCGCGACAGTCTTGCGCGAACAGGAGATTGTCGTCGAGTCGGTAGTGAAGAAGTGGGAACGAATGAGTGCCGGTTCGTGCGCGGAGCCGGTTCGGCCGACCGTGATTTCTGCATCGGAATCGAGAGCCCCTTGCCGCCACAAAACATCCTCGGACATTTTCATCCGACGGTCATCGACGATCTCCATCAGCCGTCCACGCCTTACCTCAACCCCACGACGAAGTGCCCGCATTGCTAGCGCGCGATCGGATTCGGCTTGCTCGTTCGCGTTTCGCGACTCACATTAAACCCACGGCCACCAATCGCCCGCCGCCTCCGCCGCAAGGCACGGCAAAGATTGGTCGACAGAAGCTCTCCTCGCTAACCCCACCGGTTTGCGGACGAGACGAATGGAGGCACGTCCCGTTGTTGCAGACCGAACCTGATTAGCGATGAATCGAGCATACTTCCTTAATTCCGATGCGCTTCGGCGCGTCCTCGCCGAGGAGCAGTTCCGGCTGCCCCTCTCGCACACGATGGCGCTCCACGCAATTGCGCGTCTGCATGGTTTCAAAACATGGAATGCAGCGGCCGTCTCCGCGCTGAACCAGCAAGCACTCAAGAACCAGGCGAAAGTGCTGAAAGACCAGCTCGGTGCCACCGCCGATGGCAAATTCCTCCCGCCCGACAAACTCGCGACCCTTTGCTCCGCATTGAACGCGGTGGAAATGGAGGCCTTCCAGATCCAAGAGCAGCCAGCCGTGCTCGCGGAGCTGAGTGCCGAGGAGCGTGAACTGTTGGGTTTCTTCGGTGCCGGCGCCTCCACGGCCGAGCTTTACGCAGTTCTCGAGCGGAGGCCGGATGATTTCACACTGGTCCGCCTGCACCACAAGATCGGCGCCAGCTCCGATCTTAAACGCGACGAATTCGCGCGCCAACATGGGCTCGTCCTTCCCGCGCACGGGTCGCGCCTGGCGACGTTGCGGCAGAAACGGCGTCCTATCGTGTCCCCGGACACCGCCTTAAATCTCGCCGGAGATGTCCAAGTGCGAGACCTGAAAGCACTGATCGCCGCGCAGGACGATGACGCCGGTCACCACACCCTCTGGGTCGATCGTCGCGGGACGATCCACCTCGATGTCGTGCCTGACGATATGTCGCCGGTGCTCTACGAGCGGGAGATCGACAATCAGCTGCAGTTCCGGATCGAGACCTTCGATCAAGGCAACGGCTACATGGGCAGTGTCGCCGCGAAGGATGAGCTGTGGATCACCGACCTCCTAACGTCACTGCAACGGCTTTGGGCCACGCGGGCAGTCGGCTACATCGAAACCTACTGATCGCCAAGAGATCCGCCGAGGCCCGATCCGAACTGCCTCGGCGGATTAAGCGCTCAATCAGTCCTCCGGGGGCACTGATTATGCCCTAAAAAGCGAAACAGCCGCTTTATACCAACGTCCCCTAATTAATAGACTTTAGACCGGCGCGCCAGAGTTTACCT
>CAYVDZ010000491.1:0-4723 GCA_964450575.1 uncultured Opitutus sp. | reverse complement strand
CGTGACAGGCAGACGCTCTAACCAACTGAGCTACCACCCCGTGCTTCTAGCAAGAGGCGGAAAGTAGGTTCGGCGAGGTTCGAGTCAAGCGCGGTTTCTGGAACTTTCTTTGCGACGTTTTTCCAGCTTTGGGCGAAGCGCTGCTCTTGATTTTAAACGTCGCTGCCGCTGTGCTTTCCCAATCGAAATCGGCTGTCACCAGGGAGACCCTCTCGGCGGTTTCGCGGTGAGCAGGTTCGCTCGGGCCCGGGGTTCAATCGCCGAGCCGTTTCGCGCCCCGGCGATGACTCATTCCCACGCATTATCGCGGCAGCGCGGGGACTCGTCCACGCTTGGCGCCTGGAACGGTTGCCTCGTGTAGACCGCGATTATTTGGCCGCGGGATGAGCGTTCTCCTTAAGCAGGCCGGCGGATTCAATGGCGTCGTAAATGACCGACGCAATGATCTGATGCGCGCGGGTAGTGGGATGCAGGTCGTCCCAAAACAGGTACGTGTCCGCGTTGGCCGCGTACAATCCCATGTCGGTAACGTTTGTGAATCCAAACAGTGCTGGATTGGCGGAAATGGCGCTCAGGATATTGAACGCACTCACGCGAATGAGCTTCTTGTCGATGGCGTCGAGCGCGGTATCGAGCAGGCTGTTGAAGACGAGACTGAGCAGCGTTGCTTGGGTTGCAATGGCCTGCCCCCCTTGGCGGGCGCGCGGCGTGAGTCCGATATTCGGCACGTTCACGACGACGATGTGCTTCGCACCCCGGGCACGCAGTTGCCGGACGATGGAGACGAGGTTGTTGACCACTTGCGGGATGACGACCATGGGTTCCTCGGCATTCACGCCCAGCAGTCGGGAGAAATCGTTGGACCCGCCGAACACGACATAAAGCGCATGGCTGTCCAACCGCTTCTCGCTCAGTAATTCATCGAGTTCGTCCAGCATTCCGGGAAGTGGGCCGAATGCGTTCAGGCGGCCCGTGTGCGCACCCGCCCAGGAGAAGTTAGCGAGCGGATTGTAGGTCTGACTCACCTGCGGGGCGAGATAGTCGATCCAGAGGGGGCCGTTGCTGACGCGACCATGGTAGAAAACGGGAATCGCAGGACTTCCGAGGGCCACAAACGTCCGCCCCGTATCCGATAAGCTGTCACCGATAACGATGACGTCGCTGAAGGAAACTTTGTTCTGGCCATATGCATTTGGGCTGGCGGCCAAATCCGAGCGAGGCGTGAACAGCGTGAGGAAGACCGCGAGCGTGGCGAGGGGGAAGGTGCCGAGTGGGCACGCGAATCGGGAGGCGATTTTCATGACGAGTTTCATTTCGACAGACCGAGCAGACACACTCTCGCGCCGCGCGAGAGTTCGACCGCCACACTGCACTATGATTGATTCAAAAATGCGAACCTTCTTCGCTGGCACTGGGGCTGCAGACTTCCTGATTACTTTGATTCCAAAGGGTGGAGCGGCCTGGCCCCCGGCGGCAAAGACCGCGCTTTGCGGCACGGCCGTCCAAGTCACGTCAGAACAAATGCGCTCATTTGAGCTCTGATCCAGGAAACGCGGGCCGCGCCCCGACTTGATTAAGCGTCGAGCTCAGCCCTCAATGACGCACGTCAGTCACGTCAGGCTCCACTCCAACCCACCCGAATGAGATACCGATTTATTCCAGTGCTCCTCCTTTTCGGAGCCAGCGTCGCCGTCGGAGTCGCCGCCGATCGGGCCAAGCCCAATGTTCTCATCATTTTCGCCGATGACCTGGGGTATTCCGACCTCGGTTGTTATGGGGGCGAAATTGCCACTCCGAATCTCGATGCGCTCGCTCACGGCGGGTTGCGATTCTCCCAGTTCTACAACACCGGCCGGTGCTGGCCGTCGCGGGCCGCGCTCCTGACCGGCTACTACGCGCAACAAGTTCGCCGCGACAAAGTGGAGGGACTGCGAGCGGGCGGGCAGGGGACGCGACCGCGCTGGGCTCCGCTGGTCACGGAATTTTTGCGCCCGCTGGGTTATCGCAATTATCACACCGGCAAGTGGCACATCGATGGCAAGCCGCTCCAGAACGGTTTCGATCACAGTTTCGAAATCGGCGGCGGACAGAATAATTTTTTCAGCGCCGCCGGGATCACCGATGACGGAAAACCGACCGCGCAAACGGCAGATTATTATGTGACCGCCGCCGCCGCCGACCACGCGATCCGTTGTCTAAAGGAGCACGCTGAGCGCTTCGCCGGACAGCCGTTTTTTCACTACCTCGCCTTTACGGCTCCGCATTTCCCCCTGCATGCGCCCGCGGCGGATATCGCGCGCTATCGCGATCGCTACCGTGAGGGTTGGAACGTGATTGCAGCCGGGCGACACGCGCGCCTCACAACGCTGGGGCTCGTCACGCATGCCCGGCCCGAAATGGAGCGCGACGTCGGGCCGCCGTATCCGTTTCCCGAAGCCATCGCGAAGCTCGGGCCGAACGAGGTCAACCGCCCGATCGCCTGGAGCGAACTTACTCCGCCGCAACAGGAATTTCAGGCGAACAAAATGGCGATTCATGCCGCGATGATTGATCGCATGGATCAGGAAATTGGCCGCGTGATTGCTCAACTGAAGGCGATGAACGCGTTCGAGAATACGCTTATTCTCTTCGCCTCGGACAACGGTGCCAGCGCAGAAATGATGGTCCGCGGTGGCGGTCATGATCCCGCCGCACCGATGGGTTCGGCCGCGACGTACTTGAGTCTCGGGCCGGGCTGGTCGAGCGCGGCCAACACGCCGTTTCGCCGCCACAAGACCTGGGTGCATGAAGGCGGGATTGCGACGCCACTGATCGTGCATTGGCCCGCCGGCATTCGCGCGCGCGGCGAACTGCGACATGCCCCCGCGCATCTGATCGATCTCGTGCCGACGCTGCTCGATATTTCCAGCGGTGCGAAGCCTCCGCTCATTCGAGGCGTATCCGTTCCGGCAATACCAGGACGGAGTCTGACCGGCGTGTTCGCGCGCGAGGAAGCGATCCTGCGCGATGATCTCTGGTGGGAACACGATGATCATCGGGCGATTCGCGCGGGCGACTGGAAGCTGGTTGCCCTCGCGAACCAACCGTGGGAACTTTACGATCTAAGCCGTGATCGCGGTGAAACGCGAAACCTTGCGTCCGCGCAGCCCGATCGGGTGCAGGCGCTGGCGGGCCGCTGGACGCGACAGCGCGACGCGAATCGGCAACTGGCGTTGACGGACCTGCCACCCGATCCAGCGCCGACGAGGCAGAAGAAGCAGACGAAGTAACGACCGCGCGAAGTCGCGCGTGCGCGTTTTCCACCGGAAGCGCGCTCGGATTAGCTGGACGGTGTTACTCGTGCGAACCTTTGTCCCTCCGGCGTGCAGTCTCTCTGCGCCTGGCAGGGCGGCGCCGCAGGTAAAAGCGGTGATTTCAGGACTCTTTCGAAAGGAGATGTCGCGCGTGGAGACCGCGACAGCACCCATTGAAGCGGGTCAAATGGGGAAAAACTCGTCGTCCGTGATGGTAAACCCATCGGCGAGATCAAAGACATCGGCCTTGACGCGAATCTGCCCGGTAAAGGACGCGGAGTCGATCGCGAAGACTCCAACGGGCGCATCGTTTACGGGGTCGAGTTCCGCGATTCGGGCGTAAATCCGAGACTCCATTTCAATGAAGATGGAAACCTCGCGGTCGGTGGACCGGATATCTCGGACCGCATCGCAAATTTCTTTGCTGGTAGTACCCAAATTACCGATACACCGCGAGCCGTGCAGGACGCGATCCGGCGCGAAGGGTCGAGCGGTCGCGTCACGGATATCGATATCGAAGGCCGGACCGGACAGACTGGGTATGAAGTCGAAATCGAGGACTCCCGTGGCACCTATGAAGTCCTATCGACGTCCATGGAAACGTCCTGAGGAACGAGCGCCGGGTGGCCCGGTGATCCAGATTGTCCGTCACGGAAATTAGCAGGGCCAGACCATCGCCGGAAGAAACATCGGGCTGGTTACTACAACCGACTTGAAAAACCACCTGCCCGAAATCTGCGATCAAAGATTTGGCCGCTGAGCAAGGCCGGAGGAGCCCTCAAGGCCGGCTGCGACGGGCAGTGGCACGCGAGAATGGGCCTGAAAAACGTTAAGCCCGCCCCTCTCCGCTGCGAACTTACGTCGGTCCCGGAAACGAAATGTTGGTTTGGGAAACTTCGGTCTGGGTTTTCGTTTCCATCACGACCACGAGATTGCCGGGCTTGTGAAACGTTTCGGCAAGAGCGTGGGCATCTGCCAGCTGAGCAAAGGGCAACACTTCTCCCAGCACGGGACGATATCCCCCTGCGCCGTGGAGGTGAACAAGGCGCTGCATCATGGCGCGCGATTCGCTGACGGTGCCCGCAAAGAGGCGTTGCCCCGCGCGGGCGGGCCGCAGCATCGCGCCCACTGTGGCGCGCAGATCGGCGGTGATCAGGCCCAGCCTGCCGCCGCTGGCCAGAATCCCGCGCGCGCCCTCCCAGCCCAGCGTTCCCATTACATCCAGCACCACGTCAAATTGCCCCTGCACGGGGCCGGTGTGATAATCATGCACCGCTGCCGCCCCCATCCGCCGCGCCAGATCAAGGTTCGGGGCCGACGCCACCGCCGTCACTTTTGCGCCCAGATGCGCCGCGATTTGCACCGCGGCCCCGCCCACCGCGCCCGTCGCGCCGCAAATCAACACCCTTTCTCCTGCCTTGAGCCCGGCT
>CAYVDZ010000490.1:0-4727 GCA_964450575.1 uncultured Opitutus sp. | reverse complement strand
CGTCGATCTAGGCCTCGATTGGTTTGCCCCGGGTTTGTTGCCGACCCTGCGCGAGCTCGCCCCTGACGTCGTCCTTTGCATGGGACGCATGGCAAACTGCTACGGCGGCGCCCTCCAGCGCCATCTCCCCGCCACTGCGATGATCGCCACCATGCGAACCGGGAAAGCCCTACCTTGGTTGTTCCGCCGTTCCCTTGCAACCGTCCGACATATCGTCGCCAATAGCCGCGACGCGTCCGACACGCTGGTGCGCACCTATGGCGTGGATCGCTCCAGGATCTCCGTAATCCACAACTCCCTCGTCTTCCCCCCGCCGACCAGCGTCGATCGCGACCTGACGGTGCGCGCTCAATTCGGCGCCGATGTGAACACGCATGTCCTGCTGTGCGTCGCGATGTTCCGGCCCGAGAAAAACCAACGTGAACTGGTCGAGATCGTTCGCGGCCTCCCCGCCCATCCACCGTGGCAACTCTGGCTTGCCGGAGACGGACCCGCCCGAGCCGCCTGTGAACAGTGGGTCGCGAAACACGACCTCGGAGCCCGCGTGAAATTTCCCGGTTTCCAGCGCGACCCCCGTCCACTGTATCAGGCCGCCGACTACGCCGTCCACGCCTCGTCAAGTGAAGCGCTCTCGAATTTCCTCATCGAGGCCCAAGCCTATGGACTCCCGGTCGTCGCCTATGACGCCCAAGGTATTGCCGAATGTTTCATTCCCGATCGTACCGGCTGGGTCATCCCGCGCGGCGAACACGACGCCTTTCGCGCGGCGCTCACGCGCTTGATGGCAACCTCGCCCGCCGGACGCGCCACCCTGGCGCAGGAAGCCAGCGCATTCGCCCGCCACACCTTTGACCCGCAACGTCAATGTGCGGCCTACCTGAGTTTATTCCAGACGCAACTCGCCTGATCCACCGCCTATCCCGCCGGCCGTCCTATCGTGCCCGGGGGCTGCGATTTTCCTCTCCCTGATATTTCTCTCCCTCCGTCATGACCAACAAGCAGCGCACCGACCTCATCGAGCAGCACATTCGTGTCTCGAAGTACGCGGACCTGCGCACCCTCGCCGATCGCTACGGGAGTTCGTTGTCTACCGTCCGGCGCGCACTCGACACTCTGGAAGCGCGCGGCTTGGTGCGCCGTCACCATGGCGGGGCGTCACTGATCGAACAGCCGGATGCGCTCAGCCAGGAATATGATTTTCTCACTCGGATTCAGAAGCAGGCCGACCAGAAGTTTGCCATCGCCAGTTTGATTGCCGAACAGATCGAACCCGGTATGACCGTGATTCTCGACGGCGGCACCAGCACTTACGCGGTCGCCCGACTCCTCGCGGAGAAACGGGTGCGCGTCATCACCAACTCGTTGCCGATCGCCAGCCTCTTCGGCGAAGTCGGCAACGTCGAAACCATCGTGACCGGTGGCAGCATCCTCGGCCGGTTGGGCTTACTCGCCGGTCCGTTGTGCGAAGCCTCGCTCGACCAGGTACACGCCGAAATCGCGATCCTGGGTGGCACGGGCATCACTGAAAGCGGCGTGTGGAATCACAACGCCTTGATCATCGCCGCCCAGCGCAAGATGATGGCCGCCGCGGAACGTACTGTCTTCGCCCTCGACGCGACCAAATTCGGCCGCAAAGCCCTTAGCCTGATTGCGCCTCACGGACGAAAAATGACGGTCGTAACCAACTCGCGCCCCGCCCCGCTCGTCGTTCAAGCCATCCACGCCGCCGGCGGCAAACTCACCGTCGCCGGAACGTGAGCCCTGCCTTAAAAAGTGACACAGACATTCCTGTCTGTTCCGAATTTCCGACCCTCCTACCTTCCTACCTTCCGACCCTCCTGCCAACAGGCAGGAATGCCTGTCTCACCCCGAACCACACCACCCGTGTGCTCGCCTGAGTTGCGTTTAAGACGCTCTTTCACTTCGTGGGCAGGTGCCTTCAACCGACCGCGCGTCCGCTCCTTCCAAGCCCGAGTGTATCCGCCTGCGCGGTGTCCGGCAGAATAATCTCAAAGGATTCGACCTCGATGTGCCGCTCGGCCGGTACATCGTCGTGACGGGCCTCAGCGGCGCGGGAAAATCATCCTTGGTGTTCGATACGCTCCACGCCGAGGGCCAGCGCCGCTACGTTGAAACTTTTAGCGCCTACACCCGCCAGTTTCTCGAACTGCTCGACAAACCGAAGGTCGACTCGATCGAAAACATCCGCCCGTCCATCGCGATCGAGCAGACCAACACGGTCAAAACCTCCCGTTCCACCGTCGGTACCATGACCGAGCTGACGGACTTCTGCAAAGTGTGGTTCAGCCACGTCGCCTCCTGTTACGATCCCGCCACGGGTGAACGCGTCGAGGACGACAATCCTCAAACAATCTGGACCAAGGCCCTCGCCGCGCATCGAAAACAAAATGCGGTCATCAGCTTCAAAGTCACGAAGCCCCAGAACCTCACCTGGCTCGAAATCCTCAAAAATCTCAAGGGCCAGTCGTACCTTCGCGTCTTGGTGCCCGTGGCGGAGAACCGCCTGACGCTGCATCGCGTTGACGACCTGCTCGGCCTCACGCCGGCCGCGCTTGATGCCCAGCTCTCTGCGACCACTCATCTCTTCGTCGCCCAGGATCGAATGGCTTTAAGCACCGAGCAGCGTCCCCGTTTCCTCGAAGCCGTCGAAACCTCCCTCCACTTCGGCCATGGCGAAGTCCACCTCTTCTCCGGGATCTCAGCCGACGCGCTCCCCCCGGCTTCAACCGTATCCAAAATTCAACGTCAACCAGATGCCGGCACCAGGAATACCGGTGCCCACAATTCACCTTCGGAAGCAAACCGCGCGAACACTCACGACGCGTCGCTCCCTTTGGTTCAACCTCCGACCGTCGCCACCTATCACGAGCTGGGACACTACTCGCGCGGTCTGCACTCACCCAAAACCGGCCGCACCTTTCGTCCGGCGACGCCCGCGCTGTTCTCATTCAATTCCCCGCTCGGAGCCTGCCCGAAATGCCGTGGCTTTGGCCGCGTCATCGAGATCGATTACCGCCTCGCCGTGCCGGATCACTCGTTGTCAATCGACGCCGGCGTCATCAAATGCTGGGAAAGCGAAGTCTACGGTGACTCCAAAAAAGATCTGCTCGTTTTCGCGAAGAAAAAGAAGATCCCCACGAACGTTCCGTTCGCCTCGCTGACGGCCGAACAACAGAGCTTCGTCATCGACGGCGAACCCGGCTACGGCGAAGAAAACGGCAAGCCCTGGCCCAAGTACTGGTACGGTCTCAAGGGCTTTTTCCGCTGGCTCGAAAAGTCCACGTACAAGATGCACGTACGGGTCTTCCTGTCCCGCTACCGCGCCTACAATCCGTGCCCGGATTGCGGCGGTCAACGCCTCCAACCCGAATCGCTCTGCTGGCAATGGGAAGGCCGCACCTTGCCGCAACTCTACCAGCTGCCGATTTCCGATTTGCTGGCCGCGCTCGATCGCTCCGGCGCGAAACTGTCCCGCGGTGCTGACGAGGATCTTCGATCCGCCCGCGTCGCCTTCGACTCCATTCTCACCCGCCTACGCTATCTCGAGCAGGTGGGCCTGAGTTATCTCACGCTCGATCGTTCCTCCAAGACGCTCTCCGGCGGAGAAGTGCAACGCGTCAACCTCACGAGCTGCCTCGGTAGTTCCTTAATTGATACGCTGTTCGTCCTCGACGAACCGAGTGTCGGTCTGCACCCGCGCGACATCAACCGGTTGATCGCGATCATTCGCACGCTCACCGATGCGGGCAACACCGTCGTCGTCGTCGAGCACGATGAAGCCATGATCCGCGCCGCGGATCACATTATCGAGGTCGGTCCCGAGCCCGGCAGCCGCGGCGGGCACATCGTGTTCCAGGGCACCGTGCCCGAAATGCTCACCTCGCCGCGCAGCATCACCGGCGCGTACCTTTCCGGCCGCGAATCCATCGCCACGCCCGAAACGCGTCGCGAGGTTTCAACAAGCGCAGCCTCCGCCAAGTCCGGCCGCTCGGCGTCGACGAAATGGCTCACGTTTAAAAACGTGACCAAACACAACCTCGCCCATCTCTCCTTCCGCCTCCCGCTGCAGCGTCTGGTCTGTCTCAGCGGCGTCTCCGGCTCAGGCAAATCCACGCTCCTCGATCACGTCATTTACCAGGGCCTGCTCACGCACCGGCTACAACTCACCGAAGACGCCGCCACCGTCGAAGCGATCACCGGGGACCTCGAGTTTAGCGACATCGTGCTCGTCGATCAGTCGCCCCTTTCCCGCACGCCGCGTTCAAACTCCGCGTTGTATACTGAAGCCTGGGAACTCATCCGCGAGCTCTATGCCCGCACGCCCGCCGCGCAGGAAGCCGGGTTCAACGCTTCCAGTTTTTCGTTCAACAGTGGCGAGGGTCGCTGCGATCATTGCCTGGGGCTCGGCTACGAGCGCGTCGAAATGCAGTTTCTCTCCGATGTCTTCGTGCCGTGTCCCGTCTGCGAAGGCCGCCGCTTCAAACCCGAAGTTCTCGCTATTCAATGGAACGGGCGCTCTGTCGCCGACCTGCTCGGCACCAGCGTTTCGGATTCCCTCCCGCTCTTCGCCGAGTTCCCCGAAATTCAAAACCGGCTCAGTCCACTCGACTCGGTCGGCCTCGGCTACCTCACGCTCGGCCAGCCGCTCAACACGCTCAGCGGCGGCGAATCGCAGCGCTTGAAACTGGTGCGTTATCTCGGCGCGT
>CAYVDZ010000489.1:0-4728 GCA_964450575.1 uncultured Opitutus sp. | reverse complement strand
AGAAAGATCCACCTTCGACAAGATCGTCGCCAAGCCGTCATTGCTCCGTGAATACCGCGCCAGCACCGACGCCAGCAATTCCGGGGTGACGCGGGGTAAATCAACCGCAGTCGGAGGGGGAACAATGGCGAGACCGGTGATGCGCATGGACAGCGCAAAGAGGTACAAAACCGAAGCAAAAAGAAAGGGGAAACTCGCTGCCATTGTGCCCCAATTCCGCTCCACGCCGTCCGGAGCAGCCTCCAGCATACCGCCGACCGGTCCCCGGGGTCCTTCCCTCACCTTCGAACCACCACACCAAGCCGCTCGGTTCTCGATCTCGTCGAGCCACCCGGCAACGCGGAGGCGGGCGCCAAGGCACGTCCACCTGCCATCAACGAAGCAACCAGGCGCCCAGCGGCCCCTGATAAAAGCCGAGCACCACGGACGCGAGCGCGAGGGTCCCGAGAGCCACGCCCATCAGAGCACCGACGCGCACCCGTGTTGGCCTCGTTGCAGCCGCATCGGCGGGGGCCGCCCACGTGTCGAAGAACGCCGCCTTGATCCATCCGAAGTAATAATAAATCGATACCACTACGCCGGCAGCCGCGATCAGCAAGAGCCAGCGGGCACCGGATTGATACGCTGCAATAAAGACGAAGAGCTTGCCCATGAACCCCGCGAGTGGCGGGATGCCCGCGAGCGAGCCAAGACCGACCGCGAGCACGGTTGCAAGAAACGGGCTCTCCTTCGCCAATCCCGCGTAGTGGTCGAGTTCCTGGTCGGAGTCATCCGCCCCGGCGACATGTACCATCACTCCAAATACAGCAAAAGAAGCGAGCAGGTAGGCGAACAGATAGAAATAGATCGCGCCGAGTGCGAGGGGCGCCGAACCCGCGGCCACGACGCCGAGTAGGAGGAATCCTGCATGCGCGACGCCCGAAAGACCAATCAATCGCTTCACGTTGTGTTGGGTGAGCGCGGCGATGTTGCCGAAAATAATCGTCGCCGCGGCCATCGCGGTGAGCACCGGCATGGTGAGCCATTGATAAGCCGCAAAAACGCCACTTGATCCACAGAGGCCCAACAAGACCGCAAAGCCGGCTGCCTTCGACGCCACCGCCAGGAACGCCGTCACCGGTGTGGGCGCGCCCTGATAGACATCGGGCACCCAGATCTGAAACGGGAACGCCCCAATCTTGAAAGCGACTCCGGAGAGGACGAGCACGATGCCCACGCTCGCGAGGAAGTTGTTTGGGTTCGCTGCGAGAAAACCCGCCAGCTCACCGTAGTGCATCGACGACGCCGTATGCCCCGGGAGCAGTGGATTTCCCGCGACGCCATACAGGAGCACAATGCCGAACAGCAACAAGCCGGAGCTGAGCGCGCCCATGACGAGATATTTCAAACCCGCCTCGAGTGAGGCGGTGCTGGTCCGAAAATACGCGACCAGAATATAGAGTCCGATCGTCAGCGTCTCGAGCGTGACGAAGAGCATCAGGAAGTGATTGCTCTGCGCCAGAAGCATCATCGCCGCCGTCACCACGAGGATGATGTGAAAGAACTCGACCTTCGGAATGGGCAACCGCGCGAGGGTCACTCGCGCCAACAGGCAGACCATGATTCCCGCCAACAGGAAAAAGGCCCGCATCATCTGTCCCGATTCGCTGTGTAGAAGCAGACCGTTGAAAGTCTCGATTCCCAATGTATCCGAATTCCAATTCAGGATAAGCCCCAGAAGCGTGCCGAACAAACCGGCGGTCGCGACGTCCGCGATCACGACATGGTACTTTTTCGGCAGCGCGAGCTCCAGGACGAGGAGGAACAGCGCAATGCAGCCGAGCATCAGCTCAGGCAGAATGGCACTCCAGAGATTGTTCTCCGCGGCGAGTTTGACGACTTCGAGATTCATCCGGACGGACAGAAAGTTAACCAGCAATGTTCACTGAGGCGCGTTGATCGAGGGCGTTGCAGCACATCACTCCGTGCGACGCCCGGAAGCCAGGACCAAAGGGGAAATGGGAGGTCAAGCGCATGCTCATCGAGCGGCGGTTTGGGTCGCGGGCGCGAGGGCCGCGTTGATTGGATCCGACATCGACTTCGGCCAGAGTCCAACGAAGAGCAACGCCACCAGGAGGACCAGCGCCGGCACTCGCTCGGCCCAGCGCAAATCGGCCGGAGGATGCGTCCGCGCGACTTCGCTCATGCGGGTCGTCGCCGGACCAAAGAAGACCGCCGCCACCGCGCGTAGTCCATACACGGCGGAGATGACCACGCCGGCAATCGCCAGCACGGTGATCGTCGGCGAGAACTGCCACAGCGCCACGAAGATTGTCAGTTCACCCCAGAAATTGGCGAAGCCCGGGAGACCGATGCTCGCGAAGGTTCCGGCGGCAAAGAACGCCGCCAGGACAGGCGTCTTCAGCGCGAGGCCGCCCATCTCATCCATGGCAAATGTCTGCGTGCGATGATGGACGCTCGTCGCGAGCAGGAACATCAGCGCCACGGAGAGTCCATGCGCCACCATCATCAGCACCACGCCGCCGATACCGAGTACGGAGGCCGCCGCAATGCCGAGGAACGCATAGCCCATGTGCATCACCGAACTGTATCCAATCATCTGTTTCAGGTCGCGTTGCGCCATGGTGATGAACCCAACGACAATCACGTTCCCGATCACCGCCAGCCAGGCCAGCGGGTGCGCCCAATGTCCGATGCCCGCGGGCAACAACGGGAGAGCGACTTGGATCAAACCATAGAGGCCAAACTTTTTCAGCACCCCGGCGTGCAACATCGCATTCGAACTCGGCGCCGCGCCGTAACCAAGAGGCGCCCACGTGTGAAAAGGCCAGAGCGAGACCAGCACTCCGAATCCGAGCAGCAGCAGGCCGAAGATGTTTTGCTGCACCGTTTCCGCCAACGGTTGGGCGGCGAGGTGCCGCTTGAGTTCGATCAGGTCAAAGCTGTTCGCGCCGCTCTGCACGTAAAGTGCAATCAAGCCCACCAGCGAGATCATCGCACCCGCGGTGAGATAGATCGTCATCTTCATCGCCGCGTAACTGCGGTCGCGCCCGCCCCAAACGCCGACCATGATGAAGGTCGGGATGAGCGCGAGTTCGTGGAAGAAATAGAGGAAGAAGACATCGACGCTTGCAAACACGCCCATCAAGCCGCCCTGCATGATGAGGAGCAGCATCAGATAGATCTTGAGCCGTTCCGCTTGCGATTGGATCGCGTAAAGCCCGGCGGCGAAGCCCACGATTCCCGCCATCGCGAAGAGCGGCAGCGAGATCCCGTTCAACCCGAGTTTCAAGCTGATTCCAAGAGTCTCGAGGCCGGTTGAATAGGTCGTGAGAAAGGCATAGCCGTCGCTCAACGGCACGGACGAAAAGTGCCACCACGTGTGCAGCGCGAGCAGCAGGGGCACCGCAAAGGCACCGTAGGCAAGTCGCACCGACCAGCGTTTGGGCAGACCCAACGCAATGAGCAGGGCCAGCGCAAGCGGAGCCGCGATGGAGACCAGCAGGGGATCAAAAGGCAGATTGCTCATCGCAAGGTCAGAAGGTCAGCACCCCGGTCGCAAACGCCCAAAGCGCCACAATCCCGAGCAGAAACCAATAGGCATAGGCGTTCAGATTGCCACCATGCAGCGCCCGCGCGCCGAGGCCGAACAATCCCACGATCCCCGCGGTTCCGCGGATGATCACGCCCGAAAGAAAGATCTGCTCGAGGAAGTTCAGCAACATGGCAAACCGCTGCTGGACCTTCGCGACATAATAGCCGTAAACGCGGTCAAACGAGCTCCAGAGCCCTCGAATCCCGCCCAAAACCCCGGGCGCACTGGTCGCGAGCGCATCGGTCGGCGAAGGCCGATAAATCGCGAAGGCTCCGACCGCCCCGAGCACCAGCACCGCCATCGAAACCCCAAGAATCACTGTGTGATCCGTTCCGTGGGCGACCGGCACCAAGGCATACACGCCATCAAACGCGCCTCGCGCCACCGTCGTGAAAAACCAGCCGTATCCACCGATTACGGACAAGATCGCCAGCACCACCAGCGGAGCGGTGAGCGAGATCCCGCCTTCGTGCGCGTGGTCGGCATCCGCACCCCGAGGTGCGCCGCGGAAAACGAGAATCCACAACCGGAGCATGTAGAACGCGGTGAGAACCGCGGTCAGTGCCAGGATTACAAAGACAGTCTGATTATTGGCATACGCCAGATAGAGGATCGCGTCTTTCGAGAAGAAGCCGGACAGGAACGGGGTCCCGATGATCGCAAGGACGCCGATCGTGAAGGTCGCGAAAGTCACCGGGAGTTTCTTCGCCAATCCCCCCATCTTAAAGATATCCTGCTCATGATGGCAGGCATGGATCACGGAGCCGGATCCCAAAAACATGAGCGCCTTGAAAAAGGCATGGGTCGTGAGGTGAAACATCGCCGCCCCCACGCCCGCCGCGATCATCATCGTGTGCGCAGCGTCAGCGGGACCGTGCGACACCGCGAGCGAGCCGAGTCCGAACGCCGCGACCATATAGCCGAGCTGCGACAGCGTTGAATACGCCAGGACTTTCTTGATGTCGCTTTGAATGATCGCACAGAGGGCCGCATAAAGCGCCGTCGCCGTCCCCACCCACATGATGACGGTCAGCGCGTCGGCCACCATCAGGACATTGATCCGGCACAGCATGTAGATACCGGCCGCGACCATCGTCGCCGCATGGATCAGCGCGCTGACCGGGGTCGGACCT
>CAYVDZ010000488.1:0-4735 GCA_964450575.1 uncultured Opitutus sp. | reverse complement strand
CGTATTGCGTGATTACTCGTCCTATGAACGTTCCGTTTCTCGATCTCTCGATCCAGCATCGCAGCCTGCGTGAGCCGGCGCTCGCGGCTCTCGCGGCGACCTACGACGCGACGCGGTTTTGCCTGGGGAAGGACGTCGAGCAGTTCGAGCAGGCGTTCGCCGCCACGCTCGGCTATCCGCGGGCACTGGGGATGAACAGCGGCACCTCTCCCTTGCACGTCGCCTGCATGCTCGCGGGCTTCGGCCCCGGCGATGAAGTGATCACCACGCCGTTTACCTTCATCTCCTCAGCGTGGGGCATCAATTACGTCGGTGCGACGCCCGTCTTCGCCGATATCGAGGAAGGGACCTTCAACCTGGATCCAGCGAAACTTGCCGCCGCGATCACGCCCCGGACCAAGGGCATCATTGTCGTGCATCTCTTCGGCCAGCCGGCGCGCATGGATGAAATCATGGCGATCGCTCATCAGCATGGACTCTTCGTGATTGAGGACTGCGCCCAAGCCGTGGGCGCCCGGTACCGCGGCACGCCTGTCGGTATCATCGGTGACGTCGGCACCTTCAGTTTCTATCCCACGAAAAACCTCGGAGGCTGCGGCGAGGGTGGAGCCTTTGTTGCGAAAGACGAGGCGGTGCACACGCGGGCGCGGCACATTCGGGTGCATGGCTCGGATCGTCGTTACTATCACGACATCATCGGTGGCAATTTTCGCATGGACGGATTTCAAGGCGCGTTGCTCCACGTGAAACTCCCACACCTCGCCGGCTGGACGGCGCGGCGCCAGGCGATTGCGGCCCGCTACTTGGCGGAAATTTCGTTGAGCGACGTGCGTACGCCGGAACAACCTGCGTACGGTCAATCGGTCTTCCACCAATTCACGATCCGACACCCGCGGCGCGACGCCTTGCGCGAGCATCTGGCGCAACATGAGATTGGCACGGATCTGATTTATCCGGTGCCGCTGCATTTGCAGAAATGTTATGCGGAGCTCGGGAAAGGTCGTGGCTCCTTCCCGGTTGCGGAAGCGGCCGCCGATACCTGCGTCAGCCTCCCAATTTTCCCCGAGTTGACCGACGCGCAGGTCGATCACGTGATCGCCCGCATCAATTCATTTTGAACCAAAATTCGGCAGTTTCTTTTAACCACAGATTACACCGATGAGCACGGATACGGAGGACTACAAATGAAGAGACACCTGGCCGCAATTCACCCGCAAGGTGAAGAGACGGTAATTTATAGTGCCTTGGTGATCTGTGCTCATCGGTGAAATCTGTGGCTTCAACTGCATTTTCCAGTCATGATTGACGGCATTCGTTTCAAAGTGTGTGGGCTCACCTCGCTGGTCGATGCGGACTTTGCGGATCGCTGTGGTGCGGACTATCTCGGATTCATTTTTCACCCGAAGTCACCGCGGTATATCTCGCTGGAGCAGTTCCGCGCCATGTCCCCGCGGCTGCCGCAGCGGCGCAAAGTGGCGGTCTCGGTGGAACCGTCGATTGAGGCTTTGACGGAGATGCAGGCCGCGGGGTTTGATTATTTTCAGATTCATTTCCGTCCTGAAACACCGGATATGCAGCTGACCGCATGGTCCCGCTTGGTCGGGGAAAAGCACCTCTGGCTCGCGCCCAAGTTGCCGGCCGATGTCGACGTCTCGCCGGCCGCGCTCGCGGTCGCCAAGTTTATTCTGCTGGATACGTTTCACGCCGACGGCTTCGGAGGTTCCGGGAAGACGGGGGATTGGGCGAAATTCGCGCGGCATCAGGCGGCGCATTCGAAAAATTTCTGGATCCTCGCGGGCGGTTTAAACCCGGAGAACATTGGCGAAGCGCTGCATCGGACCGGATCGCGTTTTGTCGATGTGAACAGCGGCGTGGAGTCAGCGCCCGGAGTGAAGGACGAAGCGAAGCTCAAGCGCTTCGTGGTCGCGTTGCACGAGGCGGCGAAGCTGAAAATTGGAAAATTGGAAAATCGGAAAATCGGAAAGCGGGAAAGCTGAAATTGGAAAATCGGGAAATTGGGAAATTAGGAGAGCTGAAAACGGGAAAGCGGGAAACGTCGAGTCGCAGGCCCCGAGCTCGTTCGTGGACCTCGGCGGGCTTGCAGAGATTGTTCCCGTCGCGAACGACCAGCCACACGCAAGCTCGGGTGCTACGTCGACAGGCTCTACATCGGAAAGGCTCGCTCGTGGTCGAGCAGGCGCTGCTTCAGTGGTGCGCCGAAGGCGAAGCCCGTCAGCGCGCCGTTGGCGCCGATCACCCGATGGCACGGCACAATGAGACACACGGGGTTCAGCGCGTTGGCGCGACCCACCGCCCGCGCCGCCCGCGGCTGGCCGATGGCGGCGGCGATCCCGCCATACGTGCGTGTCTCCGAAAATGGGATACGACCGAGTTCCGCCCACACCCGCCGTTGAAAGGCCGTTCCGATCTCCGCCATGGGGAGCTGAAAGGTCCGCCGTTTTCCAGCGAAAAAGGCGAGCACTTGCTCCCGGGCGTCGCGTCCGCGGCCTGCGTCCTGAGAAAGGTGATACGCGGGGATTCGCAACTGCAGCGTGCGGACGTCACCAAACGCGGTGCCGAGCAGGTCGCCGTCGGCGTTGACCGCAATGGAGAAGGCACCGAAGGCAGTGGGAAAGGTATCGAAGGTGGCGTTCATACCGGGATGGGTTTTTGAAATTGCCAGAGGTGCGCGGTCGCGAGGCTGCGATAGGGCGAGAAAACTGCCATGAGCGTCCGCGTGGCGTCGATGTCCGGCCGTTCCTCAAGTTCGAGCAAGGCGAGCAGCCCGCTACTCACGCCCGTGTCGCCCAGCGGCACGCAATCCGCGAAGCCCAGCGAGCGCATCATGATATAGTTCACCGACCACGGGCCGAGCCCACGAATCGCGAGCAGCGTGCGCTCCACGCGGGTCGCCGATGCCCCGCGAAGAGCCGCGAGGTCGAGCTGTCCGTCCGCGATGAGGCGGGCCACGCTGACGACGGTGCTGGCTTTCTGTCGGGAAAATTTCAGCGGCAGCAAAGCGTCGGGATCGAGGGCGGCGATTGCCGCGGGTGTCGGCGGACAATAGAGTCCCTCGGCCCCGTCCAGCGGCGCGCCGGTGTGCTCGATGAGGCGGCGCCGCAGCAGGCACGCGAAGGTGAAGTTGATCTGTTGCCCGATGATCGACCACAGCACGCCGTCGAAAATGGACGTGGTTTGAACGAGTCGTAGTTCCGACCGGCCTGCGACCAGGCGCGCGAGTCCGAGCTTGCGTGCCATCCGGGCAAACGCGGTCGCATCCTGATCGAGTCCGAGCAGGCCCACGATCACGGCATGCGCCTCGATGGCGGCGGAGTCGTGCTGGATCGGCGGGGTGACGACCTCCGCGTTGATCGCGTCATCGGAGAGTTCGAGGCGCAACAACGCCGGGCCGGCATCGAGTTGAATCGCGATCGATGCCCGATTCCCATCCAGCCGTTCCGTGAGGCTGTGCGGGTCGCGGGTGAGCGCGCGTCGCAGGTAACCGAGCGGATAATCGGTGGGAAGCAGAACGCGAAACGTGCGGGTGCCGCGCAGGTCGCGGTAGGCGGCGGGCGTCATCCCGTTTAGCCGGCGGAAGTGTTCGTGAAAGACGGACAGGGACTCGAACCCGACCTCTTGGGCGATCTCAAGGAGAGAACGTTCCGCGGCGGGGGCTCGGCGCCCCGAACTCGAGCGCGTGGTTGCGACCAGCTTTTGTTTCGCCGTTTTGATCCGCGCGCGGAGCACGACATCCGCGGGAGTGGCGTGAAAGTGTTGGCGGAAAAGTTCAAACAGGCGCGTGGCGCCGAAACCGGATCGTCGGACGATCGCGGCGACATCGGCAAAGCGCGTGGGGTCCGCGCGAATTTCGCGCACGAGCGTTTCCATGTCCTCCAAGACGGGATCGGCGCCGCGGGCGAAATCGTCCGGGTGACACTTCCGGCAGGGCCGGAGTCCGGCTGCGCGAGCCGCCTCGCAGGTCGGAAAAAAGCGGACATTTTCCGGCTTGGGTTTCCGCGCCTTGCACGAGGGAAGGCAGTAGATTCCGGTGGTGAGGACGCCGGTGAAAAAACGCCCATTATACGCCGCGTCGCCGGCCAGGACCCGCGAATACAACGTGGCGTGCTTCATCTGCATGGCGCCACGGTAGCAGATGCGCCGGCCGCTGTCGTCCGGAATTCTCCGGTGCAATTTTTCAGCTGCGTGGCTCGACGGTCATGGCGGGGCCGACCGAGGGGCCAACGCCCTGATAGTGGCCTTCGGGTTCAGCCGCGGTGCTATTCGGGGATTCGGCGACGGTGACGGATGAGTCGTGGCGGCGGACGATCGCTTCGATCTGGGTCACGGCGTTACTGAGCGAGTCGACTACAGCCGTTGGGCGATGCGTGACCAGACGTCGGGTAATCTCGGCGAGCGGAGCACCGTGGCTCCAAATGCCGACAATCAGCGGCGCACTCGGGGATTGCAGCCGGACCCGGCGGCACATGTGGCGCGCTGCAGTGACCGCGGACGGAGGAAGGGCGGAAACAAAGGCCAGACTGATCTGCCCGTGCGCCAGCGCGGCCAGCGGTTCATCCAAGGTGGCCGATCCCGGATTCATCGCCGCATGGATGCCGCGGCGTCGCAGCAGATGACAGAGCATCAGCCCCACAATTTCATCGGCCTCGTCCCGGGCGGCGAGGCCCAGGACCACCGGTTGCACGGGCCCACTGGCGGTTTTTGTATCAATGATGTC
>CAYVDZ010000487.1:0-4752 GCA_964450575.1 uncultured Opitutus sp. | reverse complement strand
CGCGTGCAGGACATGAAGCGAAAGCGACTCTTTGGTCGGACTCAGATTGAAAGTCCGGGTGAAAATAGGTCGCTCCTGAACACGCTGAAACCCGGGCATTTCGAGGACGTTGCTCGCCCCCACGGTATAGGAATAGACCACCTTATCGCCATGTACATACAGTCCCTTGTAGGCTCCGAGCGCCGCCGGCACTGGGCCGTAAGGACGTGACCGCGGGTCAGTGAAAGCTTGGTTGCGTGACCATCCAGGCCGTTGTCCGGTGCTGAAATGAGTAAAGCCGTCGGGGCCTGGCCACTCCTGAAGGCCATCCCGGGCGGGATACCATTTGATAAAACCTCCGGTCCAGGCGGTCGCGACGCGCAACAGATCCGTGTCGAACACCATCACGGCATCTGAGGCTGCGCCGACTTTTACCGCGATGCCTTTGTAGACAAGGATGGATCGGGGATTAAGCGGATCAGCGGCCAGCGTACTGGAAACAAACGGCCCATGATCCATTGGGCTCATCTGGTCCAGGCGCTGCGTTTGTGCCGCAACCGGCCAGACGCTTCCCAAGTTGAGGAGCCGAAGCAGCCACAGCTGCAGCCAGCGTTGAGGGAGGGGGAATCTCTGGGTCATGCGATAAGGCGCTCAATTAGACCGCGGCGCGTTGAACGTAACGACGGGAAGATATAATTGCTTCCAGCGAACCCTGCGGTCAGGAGGGGGGCGACTCGTCTCACCGCCACGGCGGGCCGCCGTCCTTGCCTTTGCCGGTGCGCAGTTGATTGGTGAGCGATTCGACAATCGCCGCGCTGCCGGGCTGTTCACTGACATTGACGTTCTCGCCCGCATCGGTGCGATGATCATAGAGCATGCGCGCGACCGGGCCGTTGGCGTTGCTGTATTCGGTGATGCGGTGCGTGGCGGTGCGGATCGTGTCGCCCGCGGCGAAGCGGCCGATGGCCTGTTCCTTCCACGGCAGGGTGGGAGTCTTCAGCAGCGGCACGAAGCTCCGGCCTTGCACGTGCGCGGGCACCGGCAGTCCGGTGAGTTCGCAGAGGGACGGATAAAGGTCGATCAACTCGGTCAACCCCATCGTCTTCACGTCGCCTTTGATCCCGGGGGCACGGACAATCAGGGGAACGCGCATGGAGGTTTCGAAGCAGCAGTGTTTACACCAAAGGGTGTGCTCGCCGAGGTTCCAGCCGTGGTCGCCCCACAGCACGACGATTGTATTGTCGGTCAGTCCGAGGCGATCGAGTTCCGTCAGGACCTTGCCGATCTGCGCATCGGTGAAACTCACGCAGGCGTTGTATCCACGAATCAAGTTCAACGCCATCTCGTCGGAAACCGGGCCGGTCTTGGGCACGCCGGCGTAGGCGCGGAGTTCCCCGAAATTGTGAATTGCCGCATCGGGCGCGTCTTTCGGCCGATGGTAATTGATGGGGAGCCGGATGGTGTCCGCCGGATAGAGGTCCCAATAGTTCTTCGGCGCGACGAACGGAAGGTGAGGTTTCAGAAAACCGGCGGCGAGGAAGAACGGTTTCCCCGCGTCTTTGAGTCGTCGCAGATCGTCAATTGTTCGCTGCGCGATCTGGCCGTCGGGCAGTTCGTCGTCGGAAAGCGGTGAGATCTGATACGGTGCGCCGCGCTCGATTGCGGCCTGTTTCTTCTTCGCCGGGGCCGTCTTTTTGGCTTTGTCCGCCGCCGGAGGTTGTGTCCGTGCGCCCGGCCGCCAAGCCGGCTCGGACCATCCGGCGGCGCTGTCGTCGGCATGATGGAAAACCTTGCCGTTTGAGAGCGTGGTATAGCCGTGCTGTTTCAGGTGAGTATTCAGGGTGGTGATACCTGGAACCTCTTGTTCCGCGTGCGCGAGATGGGTCACGAAGCGTGTAGGTGACGGGCGGATACTGGTCATCAAGCTGGCGCGCGAAGCTCCACAGGTGGGGACCATGCAGTAGGCGCGCTCGAAGAGGATGCCGCCAGAGGCGAGGCGATCAATGTGGGGTGACTTGATGTTGGTATCACCATAGCACGCGAGCTGGGGCCGAAGATCATCGACCGCGATCATCAGAATATTCGGGGACGAGGAGGCCGCGCGGGCTGCCAGCGCCAGGATGACAAAGGAAAAAAGGAATTTCATGGGTTCGGGGTTCGGAACGCTGACGCAGTTCGTGCGGTTAGCGTCCTGGGAGCAAGACCAAGATAAGCGTGCCGCGCTTGGCGAAGGAAGGTTGGAGTGGGAACGAATTGCTAGGGAGTGGCCGGTGCCACGCGACTCTCTGCCCAGCGCTCAACGGCGCGCAGCTGCGTGCGCATTTCGTTGAAGCTGGCCTCGGTGGCACGGGCATCGCTCACGCGCTAGCGGTCGACCCGCTCGATCCCGTTGATCTCAAGATGTCCCTGATTCGGATCTCCGGGTTCGGGAGTGAACGTGGCCGAGTGATCCTGCGTTTTATCAAACGGGATGAATGTATAAAACGGATCAGAAAGCTGATCCATCGAAGAGGCGGAGCGCATTCACCGCGGAGGGTCGACTCGGTTCAGATTGCTCCTTAATTCGAAATATCCATCGCGCGGGTGAAGCCGCGAGTCGCCTCCGCGTGCTCACGGTCGGAGTCCGACAACGTGGGGAGCGCAACCTTTCCAGAGATGGGCGTAAATGTATTCGGGCCGATGTGCCGTACGATCAGGTTTGTCCGGGTGGCGTCATCGGGATCCGGCAGGCATTCGATGGTGGCGATCAACGGCGCGGAGCGGAGCTCGTGGACCAACCACAACGAGTGTCGCTCGAACTGCGTTCCGAGCTTTCGCTGCACGGCCTCGAACTGCGAGCGCGAGGGACTTATCTGCTGGCCATCCTTAATTAAAATCAGGGCGCACGTCTGAGGTTGGGTCCGGGCGGTGACGCAGCCGCTGAGCGTGCCCAGAGCGGTCAACAGGCAAGCCGTTGTAATGAGCAGTCGACGTTTCATTATAGGTCTTCAGTGATTGCGTCTTAGCCACGGCACGCACGATCGACTTTACCTCGTTTGCGTGCGGCGTTCTCGTTCTTTGCCCAGTGTCAAGATTAGCCACGACGACGACTGGCGCGCTGCGTGCCAGGTTCGGGAAACCAGCCCGTCGTTTCATTTCGATCACTCGTGAAGTCGGCCGCTAATCGCTCGCTGACGCAAAACATCTTTGCTGCTGTTTCAGCGTACAAAATAACACCTGGCGGATCGACCCGTTGACTTGGCAAACGATCTGATCTCGAAACGCGGAGGACGCGAAGAACGCGAAGCAGATTCCAACCTCGGTTCAGTGAATATAGATCGGCTCCGCGTGCTCCGCGCCTTCCGCGGTAAAATGGTTGGGGCATTGTGGTGCAACTCAGTCAGAAGGAGGCGAAGCGAGCGGCCATGCTCTGCGCGGTACTGGCTCGCGCAGCCAAATTCAGGTGAACTCTGTTACGATGCCAGGCATGACGCCTTCGGATTGACTCCCAAGCGCATCGAGTTCGGCGACATGGCCAAACGCTATCCAATGTATACGGAGTTTGGAATTCGACGGTCGAGCGTGACGAACCGGAATGAGTTCTTCTTCGCCAGCTCAGACAGATGACCATCGGTGATCGACTGCGGCTTTTTCACAAAGGTCGGTAACTGGCTGACGCCCAAATCATCCGAAATGAGTTCGAACCTGACTTTGGATGACGACTTGAGTATATCGAGAGCGTGCTTGGCGGAAGCGATATCTGGCTGCAGTCCTGTGATGACTGAGACTCTGACGAATCCCAACTCCGTGATCGAACAGGTGTGAAATCCCGTCGCCGACCCCGCAATTAAGGCGTACCAGCCGATTGCCTTCGGGTGCAGAGTATGTCCCGTGTGCGCGAGAGCCAGCAGCACATTCACGTCGAGCAGGTATCTCACGGAAAATCGAGCATAGCTGCACGTACGTCTTCGCTTGAGACCTTGATCTGATCCGGCGACTTCGTGATGCGCAAGCCAGTCTTCGGATCAGTTACCAACTTCGGTCGCTCGATTGCAGCGCTCTGCGGCGTTAGCACGATCGAACCACCTTGCACCTTGCAAATCAAGGTGGCGCCAGGGCGGAGCTGAAGGCGGCTGCGCACCTTCTTCGGTAGGACGATCTGCCCTTTACTCGATAGCCTTGAAACCATGGCTTACCGTCTTACCGTAGTCGGCGTAAGTCAAGGAGCCCGGGAGTTTCATTTCGAAAATAAATAAGGGAGCGCGGGGCGTGACGGCTGCGCCCAAAGCTTGATCGCTTCGTCGTCGGGCCGACCCCTGCAGCACGCCGTTCACTCCTTTCCTCGGAGTCGGCCAAGGCATCTAAAACGCCTTTGTCTCTCATAACTTATTTTCCTCGCTCCGCTGTCGAACGGACGGGGTCCACCTCACAACAGGCGGACCCATCGGTCCGCCTGTTATGTAACATGTAACAGGCAGGACCCGTGGATCGGTCATCACGCAAGCGATGTTGCGCCGAGCGTCCCAGCCTCCGATCAAGCGATGACTTGGCAGTGACTGGAAGGAACGGGGATCTTCAGTAATTCCTTCCACGGGGGAGTGCAAAGTGCAAAGTTTGACCCCTTTCACTGGCCCCCTTTCACTGGCCCCCGAAACCCCAATCGGGGTATCTTAAAGCCGACCGCGTCACTGAAACGGATTAATTATAACAACTCACGGACTGACCCTTTGGAACGCGTTTTTTTTCAGGACAATGCCAGCACGCTCTGCTCCGCGTCCGCCTCAAAGGTATGCA
>CAYVDZ010000486.1:0-4759 GCA_964450575.1 uncultured Opitutus sp. | reverse complement strand
CCCATGACGCCGTGAGCGTGATCTGCAAAGGCGTGAAGGATGGTTTCAGGGCGGACTTCATGGATTTCGGTTCGCTCGTATGTTAAACGTTCCGCGCGCCAGAGCGGACTGAGCCGCCCTGAATTTTAGAATGGGCGATGTTTAATTAATCCGCGCCTTCGAATCTGCGCTGCTAAATCATATACTATCATGGCTCGTCCTGTCGTCCTCATCACGGGTGCATCGCAAGGAATCGGTGCGGCCATCGCGAAGGTGTTCGCAGCCGAAGTTCCTGGCGTCCGACTCGCGCTTACGGCGCGAAACGAGAAGAAACTTCAGGCCGTCGCGCGCCTGTGTGCCAAGGCCGCGAAAGGCGTGCAGGTCGAAGTGTTTCCCTGCGATGTGCGGGACGAAGCGTCGGTCGGCGCCATGGCCGCAGCGGTCGGTCAGCGGTTCGGCAGCGTGGATGTGCTCGTGAACAACGCGGGGAAATTTGTCGGAGCGCCCTTCACGGAGATGACGGTGGCGGCCTTTGATGAGATGATCGCGGCGAATCTGCGCAGTGTGTTTCTGGTGTCGCGCGCTTTTGTGCCCGCCATGATTACGCGCGGTCGCGGTGATGTGTTCAACATGAGCTCGATCGCGGGATTCACGGCCTATCCCGGTGGTGCCGGATATTCCGCGGCCAAGTTTGGCGTGAGTGGATTGAGCAAGGTCATGCGGACTGAACTGCGCGATAAAGGCGTGCGCGTATGCTGTATTTATCCCGGCGCGACGGTATCGCCGTCATGGGCGGGCAGTGGCGTCGATGAAGCGCGGATGATGCCGGCGGCGGATGTCGCGCGGGCGTTTCTGGATGTGTATCGGCTCTCCCGGCGAACCGTCGTGGAGGAGATTATCCTGCGGCCGCAAGGCGGGGATATTTGAGCCGAGCCAGCCGGTGCGCTTGGATGCTCCGCGTTGTCCGCTTGGAGGATCTTGGGCTTCGAGTTTCCGACACTTTTCCTAGGGGCGAAAGCGCACGCGCTTCTCGCGGTGGCTGGGTAGAAAAACCAGCGTGGTGCGGCGCGATCCGTCGCGGACGTGGACGGAATTGATCTGGTTGGAAAACTGATCTCGCAGCATGGCGTGATGGATCGTGGTGCCATCGATGCCGTGCGGAAGCGGCGCTTCGAAATAAAGCCAGAGCTCGTTGGCGCCCTCTTTGATTTCGCGGCCGATCCAGTGCAGTGGGACGCGCACGCCGTCGGTTGCTTTCACCGTGAAATACTCCGCGAGATAAACGCGGGTGAGGGCATCGAATTCGGCGGCGGGCGTCCGGCGGAGGGAAATAGTTCGTTTTTCCCGCGCCGTAAGGGCCGCCTCGAAGTCGTCGGCAAACACGCGCAGGGCAATCTCGAGATTGCGTGCGGTGGGGTTGTAGTCGGCTTCCGCAATCGAGATATGAATTGGGTGCGCCGTCGCTTTCACGGCGAATCCGAGCAGTATGATGACGAACGCTATTTTCCAAGCTGGCAGCACCCGGAGCGGCTGGAGAGCGCGCAGGGCAGGCTTCGAGCGGGGCAGGAGGAGGGACGAGCTAAGCATATCAATATCAGCGGCGTTCGGGTGGGAAGTCCTTACCCGGGTCAAAGAGTCGTCGTGGCTGGCGCGGGCTTCGTGTCCCCGGCGGATTTCAGCACTTCCCGCATCGGGGTCGTGCCGCTCTCTTGTTTATAAAGCTGGAACATGTTTTCCATCATTCGACGAGCCAGACGTTATTCTCAATCGTGCAATCCGCGAGTTCGTGGCGCGGATCCAGGATGATAGCCTTACGTTCCCTATGCTTCATGAACAGCTTGGACCATTTTCCGGTAGGGTGACGCTGGATTTCGGCGGCAGGATCATGGCTTCCGTCGAGCGTTATCTCAGAAGAGTAATCCGCAACGCAAAGGAAGACATGCTTCATTGCCATCACAAGACGCCCCCTTGATTGGAAACTTCAAGCGTGGGGGCGTTTTTCAATCCGCCCCGCGTCTGCCGCAGATAAATGGAACTCTGAAAATGAGCAGCTCCGCGATCCGGAGCGCCCGGGTTTATGCACGATTGAGGCAAGGGGGTTCGTGCGAAATGGGTGTTTTCGATGACTCGGTTCGCGCTGGATTGGCGTCCGCTAAATTATAGGCGATTGCCTGCGTAAGGCTTGCGCGCCTCCATGCGAGGGTGGCACAGGCATCGCTAACACTGTAAGCGCAATGAATACGCCCAACGCCTTCGGTTTTCTCTGCTTCGGTCTCGTCATGGGTCTCGCGCCTTTAATCGCGCCCCACTATTTTCCGGCATCTGCGATCGACGGGACCAGTACGCGTGCCCTTTGGGTGCAGGTGATGGGGATCGTCCAAGGCACCTTGGGCGCGGGTTTTCTGCTGCGTGAGCTTTCCCGTCTCGGTCAGGAGTCGTTTGCGCAAGCCCTGTCGCAGCTCCGGCGTAAACCGCCGTCCCGCGCGTCGATCCCCGACGTATCTGGCGTCGGAGCCGACTCCGGCCTTGTCTGGTCAGAGCAGCGAGCCTTGGTCGCTCACCGCGGGCTTGTGTCCGATCGCGCGGTAACCCTTGGCAGTCAGTACGCGGCCTTGGGGCGTGCGCTGCAGGTAGCCCTCCTGGATGAGGAACGGTTCGTGCACCTCCTCCAGCGTCTCCGCCTCCTCGCTCACCGCCACCGCGATGGTACTCATACCGACGGGACCGCCGCGGTAGTGTTCGGCCATCACGCGGAGCATGCGCTTGTCCATTTCATCAAGACCGGCCGCATCGATCTCGAGCAACTCAAGCGCAGCGGCAGCAACCGGCTGCGTGATCTCTCCCCGCGCGCGTTCCTGCGCGAAATCGCGGACGAAGTTTATCAGGTTGTTGGCCACCCGCGGCGTACCGCGTGAGCGGGCCGCAATTTCATTCGAACCGGCGGCATCAACCGTGACGTTCAACAGCGCGCAGCTGCGGCGTACGATCGAGTCCAACGTTGCCCGATCATAATAATCCAACCGGGTTTGCAGTGTAAAACGCGAACGCAGCGGCGCGGTCAGCAAGCCACTCCGCGTGGTCGCTCCCACCAAGGTGAAACGCGGGATCGTCAGTCGTACGCTGCGCGCGTTCGGTCCCTGATCGATCATGATATCGAGTCTGAAATCCTCCATGGCCGAGTAGAGATACTCTTCGACGGTTTTCGGTATGCGGTGGATTTCATCGATAAAGAGGATGTCGCCCTCCTCCAAATTGGTCAGCAGGCCGGCGAGATCTCCGGCTTTTTCCACCACCGGCCCCGAGGTCACGCGCACGTTGCGGCCGAGTTCATGGCCAAGGATAAAGGCGAGCGTGGTCTTGCCCAGTCCGGGAGGTCCGGAGAGCAGAATATGGTTCAGCGGATCTCCCCGCCGCTTGGCTGCGCCCACCATGACTTTCAGGCGCTCGACCGTCTTCGGTTGCCCGGTGAAGTCTGCAAACGAGAGCGGGCGCAGTGCCGCTTCGGCCGGAGTAACGGGCGTGGCAAGCGCGGTGGTGATATAACCAAGGCCTTTGGCGGAAGATTCGGGAGCCGACATGAGATTGGGCAGAAAAGTCTGGGCGGGGGGCGCGAAGAAAACTCTTTAAGGTGAATTAACTTAACGGAAATCAGCGCTGATCAACGCCACTCGACTTCAGCACCGAGAGAGCGGAGGTTCTCCACGAAGTTCGGATGTGCGCGTTTGATGGTGTCGGCGTTTTTTACCACAGAGCGGCCAGGAATACTTGCCGCCACCATATAGAGGCCGACCGCGGCGCGAATAATATATGGCGCATCCACGGTGGCGGGCCGCAGGGGACGATCACCGAAGACAATGATCCGGTGAGGATCACTTACGACAATGTGGGCCCCGAACTTCGACAGTTCGGCCATCCAGGTGAAGCCGCCCTCGTAGACCTTGTTCCAGAATTGCATCGCTCCTTTTGCGCGCACCGACAGTGCGATCATGCACGGGAGGAGATCGACGGGGAAATAGGGCCATGGCGCCGCTTCGATTTTCGGCAACAGATTACTGGTGAAAGGGGATTCAATCTCGAGCGACTGAGCGCGGCGGACGATGGCGGTATCGCCCCGGTGTTCGATTCTCACGCCGAGTTTTTGAAACGCGCGCGTCATCAGATCGAAATGATGCGGCACCGAGTACTTCACTTTCACCTCGCCGCCCGTGATGGCTCCCAGCGCGAGAAACGTCACCACTTCGTGATGGTCGGTGTTGATCGTAAACGTCCCGCCGCGAAGGGCGGCGACCCCTTCGACCGTGAGTTTGCTCGTGCCGAGACCAGAGATCTTCGCCCCCATCTCGACCAATACACCGCATAGATCCTGCACGTGCGGCTCACTGGCCGCGTTGATCAACGTCGATTCGCCGTCGGCCAATGCCGCGGCCATGACAAAGTTTTCAGTGGCCGTAACCGACATGTAGTCGGGCCAGTGCCGTGCGCCCTGAAACCGCTTCGACAAACGCATCGTCAGCTCTCCGTTGTGCGAGATCCGGGCGCCGAGTTTCTCCAGGATCTCCAGATGTGGATCCAGTTCGCGGATCCCGAGCGAGCAGCCTTTCGCGTTGGTGGGCAGGGTGATCTTCTTCATCCGCTGCAGCAGCGGGGCGAAGAGGAGCACGGATGAGCGCATGCCGGCGGGTAGTTCGCCTCCGAGTTTCGCGGCATCGAAACCGGAGTGATCGATCGTCAGCGTGCCGGCGGCGAGGTCGCGGGTGATCTTCGATCCTTGCTCCTGGAA
>CAYVDZ010000485.1:3729-4761 GCA_964450575.1 uncultured Opitutus sp. | reverse complement strand
GAGCCCGTTACGAAATTCCGACGCGCGACCACTGCACCGTCACGCGCCTGCTGCGTCGAATCGAGCTTGAGCATGACAATGGCTCAATCACGCACATCAATCCCCTGCATATCTCCAAGCTCGAATTGCGCAAACCTGCTGGCTGACTCTAGAACGAGCCCTTCACACCGAAGGTCCACAGGGAAGAATAACCACTCCGCTGGCGGAAGTGCGCGTATCGCGGCGTTTCCGCTCCGTAGATCTTCGTGTCCTCTGTGGCGTTACCAATATTGCGAACGCTGAGGAAGACGCCGAGGGAGCGCCGGATATAATACTCGCCACTGACATCAATATAGAGCCGCTTCGGATTGTAGTTGTACGTGCCCTCCTGAATGCCGCGCCCGACGACGGCCGCGCGCCGTTGAATGCCGCGGTAGTTCTCGTTGATCCGGAGGTTGAACTTTGGCCGCGTGAGGCTCAGGCCCCAGTTGATCGTGAATGGATTCATGTCCTGGAAGTAGCTAAAGGAGTTCCTGGCCCGCTGGGAGCTGTAGTTGGCGGAGAACTGCACGCCCCGCGCCCAATTCGGGAGAAACGTGAGGGCCTGGCGGTAATCGATCTCGAGTCCTTTCATCCGGATCGGATCACCGACGTTGAATTGCGTGACGACCTGATAGATGCCGTAGGTTTCCTCGTCGAGGCCGAAGGCGGCGAGAAACTCCGAGGTCACGGGGGTGGTCACGTTGCCGAACATATTGTCGTAATCGCGCATGAAGTAGGCGACCGAGAGCTGTCCGACTTTGCCGAAGTAGTATTCAAGGCGCCCCATATAGGTCTCCGCCTGCCACGCTTTGATCGACACGTTGTTGACCGTGATACGATCGTTCGGATTTACTACTTCCGTGTTCGGGAGCGTCAGGCCGCCGGCGTATTGGTTGAAGTCGGGACGACCGACCGTCTGGTAATAGGCGACGCGACCGATCAGGTTTTCGAAAACATTATAGCTGACGTTCAGACTGGGGAAGAGCCGCAGGTATTCCTTCGTGGCCTTAT
>CAYVDZ010000485.1:0-3719 GCA_964450575.1 uncultured Opitutus sp. | reverse complement strand
AGTAAGGCAAACCGGCGTTGGTCGGCACGATCAATTGCGGCTGTCCGGCCGCGTTGCGGATGACGTTGCCGCTGGCGTTCCGTTGATACGCGCCCGTGGGATCGGTGAGCGGGCCTTCGGCCTTGATATTCGTCTGCTCGGCTCGCAGGCCGGCCACGATCTTCATCCGGTTCCGGAGCAGCGACGTATCGGCGCGAAAGAACGCTGAGGAAATAACCTCGTTGGCCCGACGCGAAAATCTCGTGGTCGCAAGGTAGTCGTTATTCGCGTTGCGCGTCCAGTTCGCCGGATTCGTTTGATAGTCCGACCAGAGCTTTTTGTTGTCCACCTGCTCCTGTTTCGGCATGCCGAAATCCGGGATGCGTTGCGAAAACGCTTCATCGAGGAAACGCGCCGGGCTGTCGTCGTTGGCGAGTCCCGCCTGGGTGAACGGGATCGAGCTCGCGCGGCCATCCGGACCGACATAGGTGTAGGTCTCGTTATTTCCGCCCGGCCCGCGGAGATCGCGGACCTTGTCGCGGAGGTCCGCGCCCACCTTGAGCGTCACCGGCACGCCGCGGACGTCGAAGTCCCGCCGCAGATTCGCATACGCCTGCCTGACGGTGTCGTAGGTTTTCTGCCGGGTGCTGTTCGCCGAGATAAGCGAGTAGTTATCCAGATCGGACGGATCGATCTGGTTGCCGTTATAATCAAGGACCGTGATCTTTCCTGGGCGCAGATAAAAAATATCGTCGAAACGAATCGAGACGTTGTCGCGCCGGGCGGTCATGCCGTTGAAGGCACCGAGATCAACATCCTGATAGTGGATACGCGAGGTGCTGTAGGCTACACCCGAGTCCGATTTCCAGACTGGCCCGTCGTGCATCCAGCGGAGGGAGGGAGAGATCGTCCGGCCCGGGCGGATACGACCGCCATTGGAGAGGGTCATCTGACCGGTATTGGGGATCGTTCCCGTGTCGGGAAAGGAGGCCATCTGGCCCCACGTGTGGGTCGGGCCCCAGTTGTCCGGAGACACCCGGTTGATGGTGAAGGTCTGCGTGCGGGTGGCGAAGTTCTCTTTCAGCATGCCGTATTGGAAGCCAAACGTGAGCCGATCATGACGGCCCGGGCGCCAGTCTATCGTGGTGGCGAACGAATGCCGGGTCGTGTGCTTGCCGCTGTCGCGCCAGGAGAAGGTGGTCAGATAGGGATTGGCCGGCGTCGTATCGGGAAACCAAGTGCCCGTGCCGGTCGGAGTGGCGGTGGCCGATTGATTGGTGACAGTGTGAGCGCCGCGCCATTGCATCGCGGTGTTGGGTTGCGGAGTGTATTGAAGGGAGTACCCGGCCGAAACGCTGAAACCAAAGTTCTTGTTGACGGGTACGACGGCGGAAAGATCGAAGCCGGGGTTTACCTTGCGCGTATACTCACCCCAGCGCGGTCCCGGTGTCTTGTGAAAGGCGCGTTCGGCATGCTTGAACATCCACTGTACATTGTAGGAATAGATCGGCTTGCTGCGCTCGAACGCGCTTCTTGGCACGAAGTTCACCGAGCCGGCCAGTGCCGCACCCGGAGTATCCGGCGTCGGCGAACGGTTGATCTCCACGCGGGAGATGTTGTTGATCGACACTTGATCGAGTTCGACCGCGCGACGCGTACCGCCGCCGGCTGCGCTGGCCATCTCGAAACCACCCATTGAGATTGGGACGTTGTCGGCGGGCACGCCATTGATCGAAAACCGTCGCGCGTCGCCGCCGGTGTAATCGCTCGTGATGCCGGGCAGGAATTTCATGAACTCGCCGATGCTGCCATCCGCGATCGTGCCAAATTCGTCGGCCGAAACGACGTTTGTGATGTTACGCGCGAAACGCTGCTCGTTGATCGCGATGGCCGCTCCTTCCATTTCCCTGGATGAGCTGATCACGAATTTATCGAGCTGCACCACGTCTCCGGGCGAGCCTGCCACTTTGCCGCCACCGACCAAGGTGATGTCACGTTGTACGGTCTGGCCGGCCAGAACTGTCACAACCTCCGTCTGTGAACCAAGCCCGGTGTAGAAAACGACGAGCTTGATCGTGCCCGCGGGGATATTTGTGATGCGGTATTGGCCGGTGCCGTCGGTCAGGGCTTCCGCCCCGCCGTCGTCTACGGTCAGACGGGCTTTTTCCAGGTATTCGCCGCGCCGCGGATCGAACACGCGGCCTTCGATGATACCGGTTGCCGGCGCTTGCGCGAGGGCGAGTGAAGCGAGCACGAGGCCGCAGCCGGTGATGATGAGACGGGGCAGGGCCGTCGCGTAACGGTGGAGGAGTTTCATAGCTGATAAGTCGCGAGTTGCGCGCACACCCCGTCTTTGCCGACGGATAGCGACACGCGCAGCGAATGCGCAGAGGGTAAGATGCGTTAGGTAAGCCAGCGCCTCCCACTGGGAAGTGGATCGCGCTGGAGGTGCAAGAGAACTATGCGGGGCTGCCTTACCTACAAGTAAATAACCGGTTCATACGGGTTCCTCGCGGTTTCCGGTGAGCACAGAAGAATGAACAGAAGGTAACGGAGGAAACGAAGATCCCATCTTCCTGGCGCCCCCCTTCGTTTTCTTCGTTACCTTCTGTTCAATTCCGATGCGTACCTGCTTCGCGTTTATCCGCTGAAAGGTGCGAAGAACCTTCCTGCGGGTTGCTTATCCCTGCGTGCCGGCAGGTGGTCCAGGCCGCAATACGTGGTGCCGGCTGCTCAAGGTCGTCCGGCCAGAGCTTGAATGATGTCCACCACTCTCTGGCGCGTCGGGTTGGACGCTCGCCTGCTCGCCTGCGCGGCGGAGCCTAAAGAGGCCCTTTTCGGGGACGACTGTGAATAACCTGTGGGCAAGTGCCTTTTTATTCCCTAATCATTCCTTCGCGGAACAAATCCTGCTTTCTGGATCCAATCGAGCAGGCGCGTGGTCCTTTGGACGGTTGCTCAATTGGTGGCAGAAGCCGCTCTCGGGTTCAGCTCAGCAACGGGGCGTCGGGCTGGAATGAGCCGAGCAACGTCTCCCTTCCCGACGGATTCATCACCAATTTTCCGTGTGTTCCGCGGCTGAAGCGCCACGCTCCGCCCGCGTGACTCCTGCCGAATTCATCGATCGCAACCCTCACGAGCTTCTCCAGCGTTTACAGCACCTGGTCGGAATTTCGACCGTGAATCCGCCCGGTGAGAACTATGCGCCGATCACGGATTGGCTGCGGAACGAGTTGGAGATGGTGGGTCTGGTGAGCCGTCGCTTCACGGTCTCGGCGGCTGACATGCGGAGGGCGCTTCCAGTCGAGCAGCACGCGTTTCCGCGCTACAATGTGCTGGGGCGCCTGGCGGTTCGCGGTGCCCGGAAGACCGTTCACTTTAACGCGCACTATGATGTCGTCCCCGTTTCCGGCCGGTGGAAACACACCTCGGCGTTTAGCGGGACTGTCGATCGCGGTTGGATCTATGGACGCGGCACGGCGGACATGAAGGGCTCGATCGCGAGCCTTCTGCTGGCGCTGCAGGCTTTGCGCGCGACCGGGACGAAGCCGCGGATGAATGTGGAGGTGTCGTTCACGGCCGACGAAGAGACCGATTCCATTCTCGGCACGGGCTGGTTGGTGGCGAATGCGCCGGTGCGACCCGACTACGCAATTGTGATGGAAGGTGGCGAAGGTCGCACGGTGTGTTGCGGTCACAATGGCACGATCTGGCTCGAGGTCATCATTCACGGGAAAGCG
>CAYVDZ010000484.1:0-4771 GCA_964450575.1 uncultured Opitutus sp. | reverse complement strand
CCTATTCCCGTGCCCAGCAGCACCGGCGCTTTATAGAGACCGACCCCGACCAAGCCAGCGGCACCGAGCTTCATCCCGTAATTTTCGGAAAAAAACAGCGGCAACCAGCTCAGGAAAATCCAAGAGGCCGCCCCGGCCACCATGGCGCTGATCAACATACAGAGAAACGACGGACTGCGAAGCAGGTAACCCCAGGCCAACGAGGGCTTCGCTTGGGCCACCGGCGCGGGTTTGCCGGGCATCGGTGCCGGCTGGTCAGAAATAAAAAAGCGCGAAAACATGGCGAGCAAGATACCCATCGCATCAAGAATTCAGAAGCCCGGCCTCCAGCCGTAGTGATCCGCCTACGTTCCGACGAAGGCCCCGCCGAGTAAAAAACGCCCAAATTCAAACCGATCAGGTGAAAACCCATGGCCTTGCCGAGGGTGGCCGGACCATGATGCGCGGCCTGCAACGCGACTGCGGCAGGGAGATAGAAGCTTTCCGCGACACCAAGCGCGGCGCGCAATACCAGCAATTCCGTCATGTTTCGCGCGAAGCCGGTGATGACCGTGATGAGGCTCCAGATCATAATGCACCGAAAGAAGATCCTGCTGCGCGAAAATCTGTCGGCGATATTCCCCGCGAACGACGATGCGATTGCGTAGGACCAAAGGAAAACCAAGCCGGCCAATCCGATCTGGGCGTCGGTCGCCCCCAAGTCGGACTTCAGGGGCGGAATGACCGACGACAGCGCCGTCCGGTCGGCATAATTCAATCCCGCCGCAACAAAGAGAAAAACAGCTACCCGCCACGGCTCGGCTAGACGAAAAATACGGCGGCTCACGAGGGACTGGAGTTTGGAGGGAAGGTCTAGAATGGACAAGATCAGCCGGTCATTCGCATCGTGCGCATAGCTGCGGCAACCTTCTCAGTGTCTTTAGTTCCGGAGTCAGCTACTGCTGGTCGAGGGTCGTTTTTTGAGCGTTCGCCGTTGTCAGCTTTTGTCGCGAGTGAAGGGCCGCGCGGTGGCTCGACGGCACGGCAGGTGTGGTTCCAATCGCGATTCACGAGGACGCTGTCAGGTTCTTTGCCAATCGACAGCTTCACCCCGACGATAGAGCTTTCGCGACCCACACCGCTCGCAGACGCCGTCCTCGCAGAAATCGAACTCCTGCGCCGGAACGGCGCAGGGGTCGTCCAATTGATCAGCAAGGGCTGGGCTTTCGATCAAACAAACGCTGGCGGGCGGGTCAAAGTTTCATTCCGATCAAAAATCGGTGAGAGATGGGCCCCAAGAGCGCAGACCTTCTCAAGATCGACCATGAACATCAGGCGACGGAAGCCGGATTTACCGGCCTGACATTGGAGCGACCTCAAAGAGCTCAGTCTCCCCGGCGAATGGTCCGCCAAGTCAGGCCGGTCAGATCTTTGCTCCCCTTGGCAAACAGCAAACTGGCGAGCCTGCCGATACCAAGGCAGACGAGGATTCCGATAACCGCGTATAAGAAGAAATGGAGCGGAGTGTGACGCTGCACCCACCAGAGCACGACGGCGCTCGCGACTGCCCCGACGAGCGCACCGGGTCCGTTGGCGCGGGTGCTGAAGATGCCGAGCGCGAACAGACCTGCCAAGCCGCTGCCGAGCAATCCCATGAGGCCGAGGTAAGTGTCGAACAACGACGGGATGTCCGCGCCGGCCATCACCAGCGCCACGCCGGTGACGACGAGGCCAATGCCAACGGTCAGCCACCGTGCCAGTCGCATACAGGAGGCGTCGGGTGCGGCCGGCCGGAACCGGCGATAGAAGTCCGTGATGAGCGCGGCGACAATGCTGTTCAAGCTGCTGGACACGGTTGACTGAGCCGCGGCGAAGATGCCCGCGATGGCCAGTCCGGCGATGCCCGGCGGCAGGAATTGCGTAATGAAAAGCGGGAAAATCGCGTCGGTGCCCAGCGTTGGCTCGAGGCTCTCTGGATGCTGGCGGAAGAATACGAAGAGCGCGGTGCCGATGGCGAAGAAGATCACCGTGGAAACGACCGAGAGCACGGCATTGGTCCAGAGCGCCCGGCCGGCTTGGCGCTCGTCCTTGGTGACCATGTAGCGTTGCACCACGGTCTGGTCCGCCGTGTAAGGGGTGAGGTTACTGAACAGGTTGCCGATCAGAACCACCCAAACGACTGCGGCGGTGGCATCCCAGCGCCAATCGAACAGCCGCCATTTGTCGTAGGCCGCCGCCTCGCGCCATACACCGCCTGCGCCACCGTCAACCTGCCCCATGATGAGCCCAAGACTCAGAAGCGCGACGCTCAGCAGCACGACGGCCTGCACGACATCGGTCCAAATCACAGCCTCCATGCCGCCGAAGGCTGTATAGAGCACGCAGAGCAGGCCGATCAGAAGGATACACAGACGGATATCAAGACCCATGGCGGCCGAAAGAGCGAGCGATGGCAGGAAAATAACAATCGCCATTCTGCCGCACTGAAAAAACACAAAGGCCGCGCTTGCATAGAGCCGCACGGCAAGGTTGAACCGATGTTCGAGATATTCGTAGGCGGAGGTGACGTCAAGCCGGCGGAAGAACGGCAGGTAGTATCGGATTACCAGAGGTATGATCAGCAGCACGGAAAAATTGGCGAGGGCGAAGGTCCAGTCGCTGGCAAAGGCTTTGGCCGGGACGGACATGAAGGTGAGCGAGCTGAGCATTGTGGCATAGATGCTCAGCGCCACGGCCCACCATGGCACGCGGCGACCGGCGCGAAAGTAATCGTTGGTATCCTTCTGACGCCGTGCGAACCAGACGCCCATGCCCACCATGACGCCGAGGTAGAGACCGAGGGTGAGGTAGTTCAATGTGCCGAGTTTGGGTGAGCGCGGAGCCGCGCCGGCGGACAAGACCCCGGTCGAGCTTACGCCTGGCCGCATCTCGCCGCCCGTCACGACGATGCGGCCCTGCCAAGAGGTCGCGGTTGCCGTGGCCAGCGAGAACGGCAAGCTGCCCATCCGGGCCCAAGTGTCGGTCAGGGTGTGATAGGCCCACAGCACCCGAGAGTAACCGGGGTGACCTTGGGGTGGACGCGAGACGAGCGAACCGTCATCACCACCGATGAGCAGCAGATGCGAAGCGCCGAGATTTGGAGCGGGCCCGGGAGCGGCGGCGAGCGGCACGGGGAGGTCAGCCAGCCGTTTCCAACCTGCACCGGGGGTATAGCGCCAAGCATCGCGAAGCCATTCGCGTTGCGGGCGACCGTCGGGTCCGGGGACTAACCGCATACCGCCAAACAGGTAAAATGCGCCACCCAACGCTCCGCTGGTGGCGAGGAACCGCTCGGGACCCGGCGAAGGCTCAAGTTCACGCCAGCCTGCGGCGGGATCGTCCAGGTTCAGCGAAAGAAAAATCCTGCTTGCCGCCGTCGCATCGGGATGGGCGAGGCCTCCGGCCACAAAAACCGTGCGACCGAGCAACGCGCCTGTGTGCATAGCGAGCGGCACGGGCAACGGAGGCAAGTAGGTGTGAGAGAGTTGGGCGTCGCCCCATCGCACGCGCAGGACATCCGTGAAGTTCTCCTTTGAGTCGCCGCCGCCAATCAAGAGCAGACCATCGGGAACCGTGAGCGATAGCCCGTAGCCAGTGGGACGCGGCAGGCGCCCTGCGGTTTTCCATGCTCCACCGGGTTCTTGTAAGACGAAGGCCAAGTCATGCCAGGTCTTTGTGCCGCCTTCCCACGGGGGTTTGTTCGGGAAGTTGGTGCCGCCTGCAACAAGCAGGGCGCCGTTACTGACACCCGCGAAGCTCCCGGAGAAACCCACGGGGTCCGGCAAAGCTGGGAGTTCGCGCCACTCAAGCACCTCCCGGACGGGCTGAGCCAGCGCAGTCAGCGCAAGACAGAGAAAAAGCGGGAAAGTTAATCGCATGTGTAGGAGTCAACTTGAAGATGGGGAACCATTGCCGAGCGATCACCGGTCGAATTGCGTGCAGGCAGGCTTCTGCATGAGCGGAAAGTATCGGCAGGCATAATTTCGGGCAGTGCTATAACAGGACCACCAATAAAATTCGGATGAGGGTCAACTCTTTCAAGCGGACCGCTTTCACCCCGTGGGTTCTGAAAATTCGGATCACCCTGAGAAACCGCCTGCAGAACGGTTGGGACCCACCAGTAACCCCCAATCTCCCACTCTAATAGGAGAGGGAGATTCGGCGGCGGGGAAACCTACGGACCATGATTTGCGCGGCTGCCGGATCTCGCGGGATTGCAGCCTCTCCCGTTCCAACCGCACCGGCGCGAGAATCTACTGCACGCGCGGCGCGGGCGCGCCGCAGCCTCCGAGTTGAACGCGGTCTTTTTTTGCCGGGGCCAAGGTTGACCCTGAACCAAGCGGTCCTGGCCGGCCGCATGCGCTGCGACGGTCCGGGGGATATTTCAGCCCCGCGCGCGCGACCGGCGAGGCCACGGCCCCGGCCGTGCGCACCGCGATAACGTAATTCTCGTAACTTTCGCGTATGTCCACTACGCGATACATCCAACCGGCAGAACGGGAGCTGCTGCTTCAGACACTGGCCATCCCGCGTGATCGGCTGCTTGTAGTTCTCGGGCTCAATACAGGGCTGCGGATCTCGGAGCTCCTCACGCTCAACTGGGGTCAGCTGGTGCGGAACGGCGAGCCCACCGCTCCGCTGGAAGTTTCGCGCCGGTTTCTAAAAGGCGGTCGGGGGCGAGCGCGGAAACAAGTGTGTTCCCGGCGGGTGCCGCTCAACGCCGCGGCGGCTGCGGCGATCAAGGAGTTCGCCT
>CAYVDZ010000483.1:0-4772 GCA_964450575.1 uncultured Opitutus sp. | reverse complement strand
GGATTATCGAGGTCCCGCGGCAGATGACAAACGGGCCGCTCGAAACAGCACCACGCAGTCCGAGCCATCCTCGGTCTCCAGCCACTCCGGCTGCAGCGCCGCGAATTCGCGATCGATCGCAGCGCGCAGGCCACCCACTTCGATGACGACGATCCCGTGCGGCGCGAGCCGCTCGCGGGCTTGCCGAAGCAGTTTGCGAATAATCACCAGCCCGTCGCGCCCGCCATCGTGAGCCACCCGGGGCTCCGCGGCAAACTCCGGCGCCTGTGCATCGACGTGCGCACTCGGTTCGTAAGGCGGATTGCTGAGGATGATGTCGTACTGCGCCATCGGCACCGCATCGAATACATCACTCTCGAACAGTTTCACGCGCTCGGACACGCGGTGATCGCGGACGTTGATCCTGGCGACTTCCAAGGCCTTCGCCGAGAGATCACACGCCTCGACCCGCGCCTGCGGAAACTCATGCGCCAACAGAATCGCCAGGCATCCGGAGCCGGTGCACACATCGATGACCCGGTGCACCGGCGTACGCGGCGGCAGCAGCGTCCGGAGTTGTTGCGGAATGATTTCGAGAAAATAGCTGCGAGGAATGATCACGCGCTCGTCGACGTAGAAGCGGTGCTCACCCAGCCAAGCCTCGCGCGTCAGATACGCTGCCGGCACCCGCTGCAAAACGCGCCGTCGAAAAACCCGTTCCAACGCCGCGCGCTGTTCCCGCGTTAAGGTCTGCGCGAGCACGCGTTCATCGCTGTCCAGCGGGATGTCCAAGGTCCGCAGCAAGAGGTAGAGCGCTTCGTCATGCGCGTCGGTTGCCACTTGTCCCAACGCGAGTTTCTCCCGCGTATAAAGCTTCTCGGCAAACCGCAGCCAGTCACGGGGCGTCGCGAGCGGCGCGATCGCGGCCGTGCTGAAGAGATCAATCTTTCCGGGTATCATCGACCGCCACGACGTGAGCGTGGTTTTGAATATGCTCCGGGCAGTAACACTGGTCGCCCGCACACTTCGAACAGTAACGAAAATCGAGTTGCGGATGCGACTTGTCCGTCTTGCCGCAGACGAAACACACATGACGCGGCTTCTCGACCTCCGCGGATTTCTCCGCGCGGCGCGTCGCCACCCGTCGTCCTTGCCGCACGGTGCGAATCATGTCACCGGCGAAGAAAAACAGAAACGCGATCACCGCCGCTCCAATCTGCAGCTTCGTGGGAACCCCACCAACGATGAAGCGATAGCCCCCGAGCACACACGCAATCAGGGCGAGCCATTTGATTTTCACCGGCAGGATGAAAAACATCATCAGCTCGAAATCCGGATTCAGGTACGCGAACGCGATGAAGACCGAACCGAGAATAAACGCGTTGGTCACGAGCGAATTCGGCGCCAGGAACGTGAGCAGGATCGTCAGCGCGTAACTGGTGAAAAAAAACGCGTTGAACCGGAAGGCGCCCCACTGGGCCTCGAGCGCGCCGCCCATCAGGTAAAACAGGTACCAACCGAACGCGAGAAACACGAAGGAGAGAATCGCCGTGGGTGGAGGAACCGGCACCACGAGCATGAACGTCACCAAGCGCCACCACTCGCCGCCCTCCAGGACCAGAACCGGAGCATAAATCAGCCGCTCCAAATCGATCATCTGAAACATCGCCGCAAACAGCACGGCGACCTGCCCCATCACGAGATAGAGCGGAAGATTACGAATCGCCAGCCAGCCAAAGGAACGTTCAAGTTTGTCGAGGAAAGCCATCGGGACGAACGACCAAAGAGTGCTTGCCCGGCGGCGTCGAGCGCAAGCGCGGGGCGATTCCAGCCCGCACTACCCTTCCCCAGCGAAATCCAACGGGCCCATCCGCCCCTTTCGACTTCGTCACTGCTTCTTCGCCGCTTCGGCAAGCTGCGGCAGCAACCGCTCTTTCTGCCCTTGCAGCTTCGGTTCATCGACCGTCGCGAGCAACATGCGGGCGTGGCCGTCCTTGCCGATTTTAAGCAGGATATTCGCGGCATGCAGCCGCATCGTCTGACGCTCAATCGCGCTCTCAGCCTTTTCCTCCAATCCACTCCACACCTTCAACGCCGCGTCCCAATCGGGCTTTTCCAGATCGTAGAACGACTCGGCATAGCGATACACAAACTCGAAACGATCCGGGGCCAACTCCGCCGCCCGTTTGAATGCTTCGTGTAGCGCCGAGTCGATCGCCTCGCGGGTCCACTGCCCACTCTTCAAAAACTCCTCCTTCGCCTCCGCCAAAACGGTGCCGAGCTGGTAATGATAGAGCGGCTCGTTCGGCTCGAGCTTGATCGCCGCGATGTAATAGGGCGCCGCCTGCAAGGGCTTGCCGTCCTCCGCCAGCACATTCCCCAGCTGGTTCTTCACCAGCGGAATATCCGGATCGAGCTGATTCGCCTTCAGCAGCATCGCCGTCGCCTCCTTCCGCATATCGACCTTGCTGAGAAAAAATCCATACGCCGCAAACCCGGCCGCGAAACTCGGGTTGTTGCGCATCAGCAGCTCGTACTCGTGCGCAATCGTCCGGACCTGCGTGCGAAACGAGCTTTCATCGAGGTTGTCACCTTGCTTCACCGCCTCCGCAAACACGTCGCGCTGCCGCTCCGCGATCCGGCGCAAGGTGCGCTCGGCGAGATTCTCAGCCGCAAAAGCCGGCCGCTCGCCGAACCCAAATCCCAGACAACACAAGACCACGAGGGTCCGCACAGCGCCCCGCCCGATGCCGAAAGCATCGCGCGTGATCGTGAGCGTTCGCCGCCTTGAAGTCGTGAGTTGGGTCATCTGTGAAATTAAACCGGGGAAAGTGCGGCTGTGCACCGGAGACGGGCGCAGCCGAAGCGAGTGCGACACGTTCAGTCGGTCAAGGTGCCGGCGTAAACATTCATCCGCTCTCCCCGCAGAAAGCCCACCAGCACCTGTCCGCTCTCGCGCGCGAATTCCACCGCCGCACTCGTCGGCGCCGAGATCGCCGCCACACAGGGAATGCCCGCCGCCAGCGCCTTTTGCATCAACTCGAAGGACACGCGCCCACTCACGAGCAGGATGCGGCCATCCAGCGGCAACCGCTCCGCGAGAAACGCGTGGCCGATGACCTTGTCGAGGGCGTTGTGCCGCCCGACATCCTCGCGAACGATCTCCAGCGTTCCCACCGCATCAAACAGCGCACTGGCATGAAGTCCCCCGCTCGCCGCAAATCCGGCCTGTTGCGCCCGCAGCTGATCCGGCAACGTCACCAGCACGCGCCGCCGCGGTCGCAAGGGCCGTGCAATCGGCGCAAACTGCGAACGCACGGCGTCGATCGACGCCTTGCTGCAAATTCCGCAACTGGAGGACGTACACACGTGTCGCGTGAGGCTGGTCCAATCGATTGCGACCCCGCCGGCGAGCAACACGTCCATCACGTTTTCCGCGCTTTTCCCCGTCGCGACCGATCCGGCTTCGCCCGCCTGGCACCGCACGAGATCGAGGACGTCATCGCGATTCCGCAGCAGGCCTTCCGTTACCAAAAATCCCGCCGCGAGTTCCCGGTCATGTCCGGGCGTGCGCATGACGACCGCGACGCTCCGCCCCAGAACACGAATCTCCAACGGCTCCTCCACGGCGAGCAGATCGTCGCCCTCGATACCGTCACCCGAATTTTCGATGCGGGTGATCGGCTTGCGGCACAGGGCGTTGGCGAGCGACATGCCCGCAACAAACCGAATAAGACTGGCGCAGCCATATTTTTTATTAACGTGTTCACATGAACACTCCCGTTACCGAGTCGGCGCGCGCCCCCAGTCGCGGCGCGGCGGTTAATCCACCCAACCGTTTCGAGCGCCTGCACGTCGAACCTGACCCGGATGCGCCGCCCGGGGAACGCCCGCATCCCCGCACGCAGTTCTTCTATGACTCGACGCAGACGATCCTCACTAAAAACGACAGTCCGGACGTCGGCTTCACCCACGGTATCAACGCGTATCGAGGATGTGAGCACGGCTGTGCGTATTGTTTCGCCCGGCCGTATCATGAGTACCTCGGGTGGAGTAGCGGCCTCGATTTCGAAACCAAGATCATGGTGAAACTGCGCGCCCCCGAGTTGCTGCGTCATGAGTTAGCCGGCAGGGCGTGGCGCGCCCAACCCATCGCGATGAGCGGTGCGACCGACTGTTACCAGCCCGCCGAGCGCCAGTTCAAACTCACCCGCGGGATCCTCGAGGTCTGCGCGGAGCTGCGCCATCCGATCTTCATCATCACGAAAAACGCCCTGGTGACGCGTGACCTCGATCTGCTGGCCTCGCTCGCGCAGTATCAGTGCATCGGTGTCCACATTTCGGTTACAACGCTCGATTCTGATCTCGCTGGAAAGCTGGAACCCCGCGCCTCGCGACCGCAGGCGCGACTGCGCACGATCAAGGAATTGAGTGCCGCCGGCATTCCGGTGGGCGTGATGGTCGCTCCCGTGATTCCCGGGCTCACGGATCACGAGATGCCGGCGATCCTCGAGGCGGCGGCCGAAGCCGGAGCGAAGCGGGCGGGATATGTGCTGTTACGGTTGCCGTTCGCCGTGAAAGAGGTGTTCGAACGGTGGCTTGCTGATCACGCGCCGACGAAGCAGGCGCGGATTCTCGACCGGTTGCGCACGATGCGCGGCGGCAAACTTTACGACAGCGACTGGGGCAAACGCATGAAAGGCGAAGGCATCTTCGCGGAACAGCTGCGTGCGATGTTCGAAGTCGCGACCCGGCGGGCCGGCTTGAACCAGGCGGAGTTAACGCTCGCCACC
>CAYVDZ010000482.1:0-4773 GCA_964450575.1 uncultured Opitutus sp. | reverse complement strand
CGGCGTATTCAAAAACCTGAGGCGCGTTAAGTTGCGTCGAGACGAGCCATATGCCGAGGGAACGGTCGGGTGCTTTGATTTCGAGGAACGCGGTCGGCAGATTCCGTTCGTCCTGTTTGTAGGTGATGGGTTGGGGGGAGACCAAGAGATGTTGGCCGGCCCCGGCGGTGGCAATGGAAGGCGGGAAACCGCTGCGGTGTGCCTCAGTTTCGGGCGGTCGCACCTGCAGCAGGGCGTTGGGATAGAAACTGTCAGGGATGATTCGGAACGGAAGCTTGGCGTGTTGGACCTCACGCCGGCCGGTCAGGAGCTTCTCGGGGAAGGCCACCACCTCGTCGAAAGCGGGATCCGTGATATCGATAATCGCGAGTTCGTGATCGCGAAAGCTCTGGGCGTAGTTGCGGGTTTGGCCTTCATCCAGGCGCATAAAATAGTCGCGCTGCCAGAGACCGGTGAGGAGTTCGCCGACGAGGAGAACGATCAGACCGAAATGAGAGAGGAGAATGCCTGCCTTGCGCCAGATGAACTTAAATTTGTAGATATAGGCGCCGATGACGTTAACCAACAGCAGGCCGCCGATTGTATAGCCGCCGGGAAAGATTGGTAGAGCGACCGGGCCGAATTTCGCATAGATGACGAACGATCGGAAATACTTTTCCTGTACGGTCCAGATCCCGAGATTCACCTGATCGAGCGTAGCGGTGAATACCAACACCATCCCGAGCACGAGGAGGGCAATCGTCAGTTTAAGGGAAATCAGGCTGTCGCGGAGGGAGCAGAGGAATTCTTTCATGGGCGCGGCGAATCTCCAAGTTTGCCAGATTGGGGTGGAGTTCGGCTCCGCGTTTGTTGCGGAGCGCTACGCAAGAGTTGGGAAGTTCCTTTGTCCATCTCACCAAAGTTTGCGGCTACCTCAGCAAAGAATGCACAGCCATCGCACCGATCATTTGGCATAGTGTTGCAGCATTTTAAACCACACCCCGCGTCTCCCATATGAAAAATCCATTCAAATTCATCTTTGTCGCGCCACTGCTCGCTGTCGGCGCCGTTTTGCTCGCTGCGCCTGTGGCAGAAAACTGGGAAAACCACTGCGCCAAGTGTCACGGTGCGGATGGGAAAGGTCAGACCAAAGTGGGACGCAAACTGAAGGTCATGGATTACACCGACGCCGCGGCGCAGGCCAAGTTCACGGACGCCGAGGCGATCAAGGCGACCGCTGAAGGCGTCACCGACAAGAACGGGAAGGAGCGCATGAAGGGGTACAAGGACGAGCTTTCGAGCAAGGAAATCGAGGAACTCGTCGCTTACGTGCGTAAATTTAAATCGTGAGCTGAGTGCTCCCGATGGCTCGGGGCGACGTCGATGAGCCTTTCATCACGCCGGCCCGGTTAAGTTGCGAACCGCCAGTGTCCTCCAGCCATGTCCGACTCCAATGAATCCCCTTTGTCTCCGGCCCGGCCTGACCGGCCGAGAAGCCACTTCAATAACTGGATCACTGCGATCGGTGCCGTCGTGGCGCTGGGCGCGCTGTTCTCGTTCGCGTTCATGGTGTGGATGGATTTCACGCAGGATAATGCGAATCCGTACCTCGGCATTTTCACCTATATTGTGGCGCCGGGTTTCCTCATTGGAGGCGTTGCGCTGATTTTTTTTGGGGCTTGGGCACAGCGCCGCTGGGCGATCAAGCATGCGGCGACCGCGCCGGACAAATGGCGCATTAATTTCGCCGATCCGAAGCAGCGGTTTCAGCTCATTCTGTTTGGAACCGGCGCTCTCGCGTTCGTTCTTCTGAGTGCGTTTGGCAGCTATCAGACCTATCATTATGCGGAATCGAACCAGTTCTGCGGTGAGGTCTGCCACACGGCGATGAACCCGGAATGGGCGACCTATCAGCGCAGCGCGCATGCCCGGGTGGATTGTGTGCAATGTCACGTCGGCTCCGGCGCCCAATGGTTTATCAAGGCGAAGATCAACGGGACGCGCCAGCTCATCGCGTACGTGTTGGACAACTACAATCGTCCCATTGAGACGCCGGTCCATAATATGCGGCCCGCGCAGGACACCTGTCAAAAATGTCACTGGTCCGAAAAATTCCACGGTAATGTTGAAATCAACTACGAGCATTTTCTCTCGGATAAGAATAACACGCCTTACACCGCCCGGATGTTGATGCATGTGAACAAAGGCGCGCCGGGCAGCGCGGCTGGTGGCATTCACTGGCACGCCAGCGAGACGGAAAAAGTCGAATACTATGCGACGGACGACAAGCGGCAGGAGATTCCGTGGACCCGCGTGACAAATCTCAAGGATGGGACGTCCCGCGTGTTCCGCACCGAGGAGTTCACCGGGGAGCCGCCGGCGGATAAGATCCGGACGATGGACTGTATGGACTGCCATAATCGGCCGGCGCATCGATTTCCCACTGCCAATACCGCGGTCGAGAGTGCGATGGCATCCGGTGCCCTCAGCACGAAGCTGCCGAACATCAAGCGCGTCGCGGTCCAGGCCATGTCGGAAAACAAGATCACGACGGCGCTCGAGGCCCCGCAGAAGATCGCCGAATTTATAGCGTCCAAGTACGCCGATCCTGAGTTGGCGTCGGAGTTACCCGGGGCGATCGCAGTCGTGCAGGAGATTTTCTCGCAAACGATCTTCCCGGAACGGAAGGCTGACTGGCGGTTCTATCCTGACAATATTGGCCACAAAGATTGGGCCGGCTGTTTCCGCTGTCATGGTGAAACGCATAAGAGTGTCACCGGTGAAAAGCTCCGGGCGAGTGATTGCACGTCATGCCATACCATCATCGCGCAGGGCAAAGGTCTCGAACTGGAGAACCTCGTCGCGAAAGGACTTCCGTTCAAACATCCGGATGGTGAACTCGATCCCGAGCTTTCATGCATCGACTGCCATAATGGCGGGATTCAGAAATAAGGGCGTTACCTTGTATCCGGTTTTGAAGGACGTCCAAGCTCGCCCATGATATCCGCGCCGCCCATCCTGAGTTGGCCGATGCCGCTGGCGTACCGACGGGAGATTACCGTTGGTCATGGCGGGGGAGGGCGGCTGACGCAGGATCTGATCGATTGTTAAGTAGGGACGTCTGCGACTTGAAGCCACGGAGCGGGCCGTTGCCCGAGGTGATCGAGGGTGTGGGGCCGCCGTTGTCGCTGAAGAAAAAGATCAACGTGTCTTCTTCGAGGCGGTGCTGACAAACTCTGCAGCCAATGCATTCCCTCCACCAGGTTTTTGCCCCCGGTGTTTCTAATGCGAGATGAAAGTGGTTGCGCATGAGAACGTAACCATGAATCCGCCAGTTATGCTCGCACGCAGGTTTCTTCCAGAACCGTTTCAAAGGCCTGCGCCGCACTCACGGTCTCGAACACGTCGCGCCGGTAATTGCCGCGATTGATGACGTGATACAACGCGCCGGGATATTGAATTCGTACTTTGCGGGCCACTTCACCAAGGCATGAACCCCCCCGACCCTTTGCCAGACTCCAATCACTCCAAATCGCGGTGTTCCCAGCCTTTCGCATCCACGCGAATCATCCGGCCGCGTTACAGGTTTCGGCCTGACCCCATTTTCACTCCCCCTTTTCACTCTGGACCCATTTTCATTCCACCGCGGCCCACCCGGAAGTCCCGTGACCAACGTCCGGAACGATGGGCCCGATGCTTGGACGATTACCCTTCAAGGCCGGCCGTCGATCGGCCTGAAAATAAATTCAACCACTGAAGAAACTGCTCCCGGATTCCCCATCCGCGGACTCTCGTGGCCGGTCATCGCTCGCTAATAAAACTTTGTCGGAATCGACGCTTCCGGATTTTCCCGTCGCCCTCACGCAAAGCGGTGCCGCTTCAGGGACCGTGCCCAGCCACCGGCCGCTTGCATCAAACCGGACGGTTCCGCAATCTGCGCGGATGCCCAAACCGTCCCGACGCCTTTCGCGGGCCGATATCATCCGTGCGTTGACCCGTCCCGGAGAACTTTGCGCGGAAACTCATAGCCGGGTCGAAATCGCCATCTACGGCGGCACCGTCATGATGCTCGCCTACGACTGCCGGGAGGCCACCAAGGATATCGACGCCGTCTTCCATCCGCCGGAAGTCGTCGAGCCCCTCATCCAACAGGTCGCCCGCGAACAGAAACTGCCAGAGGATTGGATGAACAGCGGCGTCGGTGCGTTCGTCGCTGGCCGGGAAGAGCGAGTCCTGTTTTCTCAACTCCAGGTTCCCGGTCTCGCCATCACGCGCCCCTCGGCCAAATACCTGCTCGCCATGAAGTGCCGGGCAGGGCGGCTGCCGACGCCGTTCCGTTCCGGCGATTTGGCGGATATCGCTTTTCTGCTCCGCGAACTCGCGATCCGTTCCATGGCTGAGGTGGACGCCATCGCCGCCGAATTTTACGGCACCTCGGCGCTGGAGCCGGGCAAGCGCTGGTTGGTAGAAAAACTCCTGCAGGAGGTGCGCCGTGGTTAAAGCGTCGGAGCGTTCGTGGCGGCGGTCCCGAAGTCTGTTCCAAGTCGTCCGCGACGCGGCAACCACCGAGGATATCGGCTACAATCTGGCCGACTTCCTCGATCACGTAAACCTGCTGTCCAAGCAACCGATGGCGGCCGCCCGGGTGACCGCAAGTCTGCGGACCGAACCTCCCCGGACGGGCAACGCCGTGCAGGACGCCTATCTGGCCGCCGTGGCGGCGCATCTCTCATACCGACTCCGGCTGCGACCGCCCGTCTGGGCCGACAAGAAATATCGCCGGCTCGAACACCC
>CAYVDZ010000481.1:0-4781 GCA_964450575.1 uncultured Opitutus sp. | reverse complement strand
CCGCTCAGGACCGCGACATCCAAGGGAGGGATGACCGGATGCTGCTGAATCCATTCGAGTACCTCGAATCCGGTCATGGCCGGCATTTTCAAATCGAGGAAAACGAGATCGGGGCAGGCGGAGGTTCGGCAACCACCGGCATCCGCACCCGACTGGAGAATCTTAACGGCTTCGACCCCATCCGCGGCGTGAACCAAGTCGCAGTCCAAATCACACTTGCGCAGCGTCCAACGAAAGAAGAAAGCGTCGTCCTCGGAGTCTTCGGCGAGAAGCACGAGTGGGCGTTTCGATGGTTGCTGCATGGGGGAGACGAACGTGGGCCAAGCTCGCCGCGCGAGAGGAGACGCGCGGTCGTCTCAAAGCAGGCAGTTTTTCTTACTGCTGCGGGGTATGTCGAGCCGGACCGGCTGGCTAAATTTCCTAATCTTTAATCGGAAAATCCCTGATCCGCCGGGTTCAAGCAGCAGATCCATCCTCGGGTAGGCAAGGCGGGCAGAGCATTGCCGACGCCGCTTCCGCCGGGAGGGAAGGCGTCGGGCCCCGGCCCTTACGCGGGGGTGATTTCCTCAATCTCGACCACGATCGGTTTTCCCGGTGCGCAGTCGGCCTTCAGGGCCACGAAACGGTCCCGGTATTGATCGTAAATGGGCCAGAGGGCGTTCCGGTCCGTTTCAGGAATTGGCAACTGATCGATGGCCGCGCGTGAATAGAAGGCAAATTTCCCCTCGGCGATCGGAGGCGGCAGCGCCGTGAGCGCCCGCTTGCAGCGAAAGAGAAACATCAACCAATGCGATTGGTTTTCGTACGCCTTCTCCGTAATCATGGCGAACAGGTGGAAGTCCGATGGATCCGCTTGCAGTCCGGTTTCCTCAAACGTTTCGCGCACCGCGCACTCAAACGGAGACTCTCCGATGGCGGTTTCCAGCTTTCCGCCGATCGGGCTCCAGATGCCCAGATTTGGGGGTTTGGCGCGCAGCATCAGGAGCTGCTCGCCCGCGGTGTTTTCCAGAAACACCAGCACGGCTATCTTATAAGTATGAGCGGGAACAACAGCGGACACGCCCTAAAACTTCCGGCCCGGGGCAGGAAGGGCCAGCCAATTTATTGAGAGAACGCGCGCTGCCTGCCGGCGGACCCCTGTGTTTCGGGGGAGGAAAGGGGATGGATTCGGCGTGACGCCATGTCACCGATCCGTAACTTCTTTCCGCTCCCCAGCGTCGGTCTTCCTTTCGATGCTCCGCTTTTTCCAATTGCTCGTCCTTGCCAGTGCCGTTCAGGCCGCCGTCCTTGTTCGTGCGCAAGAGGTGGAGGTCGCGAACGTGCGTTTCACCATGGTGCGAGCGCCGCTCGGCAGCGGAGGTAACTGGTTGGAAGCGGATGTTCAGATAATGGCGCGGCCGTTGCCCGATGCACCAGGTCCGATGGTGTCGCGCGTGCGCGTGAACGTGCTCGTGGGGTTCGAGCTTCCGGCACCGACCGGGGGCGAACGAAGGTTCGAGCACTATCGAGCCGAAGCCGAGTGCGCCGCCCTGGAGCCAGGTCGAACGTCGGTTCGCTTTTATCTTCCACCCGAAATGGTGAAACGTGACCGCATTCGTGGCGCGCCGCGATTCTGGGGGGTGGAACTGGCCGTCGCCGGTCGGGCCATGGCGCCGTCAACGGCCGCGTACTCCTCGACCCTCGCTGCACCCGAAGTACGACGAAGCTTTATTGCTGTTGCGGGTGCCGATGCCGCCCGCAATGACGGCATCTTGTTACCGCAGTACTTGACGCCATTCATTTACGAATACCCGCGCGCCACGCCTTCTTTTGTCCGACCAGCGGCGCGATGAAAAACGTCTTGTATCATTTTTTGCCACAATCCGCTTGCCGCGGTCGGCCCTATCTGAAATCGCCTCTGCTTCCCCACGTGAACGTACCCGACCAGCCATCCCCGCTTGTGGTTGAGAGGACCCGGTCGACCTTGAAGCAGCGGCGTGTCTTGTTGCACCGTCTCGTGGCGTTGGACGCGCCGCTGGGTTGCTCGCGAAGGTCGCGGCCTGAGCACGGCCGCCCCGAAGCCGCGTAATCTAACGTCATCGATGCGTTCACCCCGCCTATTAGTTTTGGATATTGGCGCAGCCCATGTGGGGTGTGGCGTTTTTGCCTTGGGCACGGCCGGCCGGCTGCTTTTGCAGCAGTTTGCGGTCGAGTCGTATTCTTCTGATCCGGCGCACGAGTCACGCTGGTCGGTTGCGCTGGCGCAGACCCTCGGTGGAATCGCTTCCCGCTATCGGCTGCGTGGTCCCGCGGCCGTCTCGATTCCCGGACACTTGGCGCTCACCAAGTTCATTAAAACCTCTTCGGTGGCGAAAGAAAAACGCAGCAAGATTGTGGCGTTTGAGGCGTCCGAGAACATTCCGTATCCGCTGGACGATGTCGTTTGGGACTATCTGGTCGTGGCGGATGATGGCTTTGACTTGGAGGTGATGCTGACCGCCGCGAAGTTCGAGGCGATGCAAGCGTTGTGCGCCGCGGCGGATTCTGCGGGTTTTCCCGTGGAGCGCGCGATCCCTTCCGGCAGCGCCCTCTGGCGCGGGTTTCGCTATAACTACCCGCAGGTTCAGGGTAGTGTGATCGTCATTAACATCGGCGCGCGCAGCACCGGCCTGCTTTTTATCGAGGGCGAACGCTTCTATCTGCGCACGCTGGGGATGGCCGGCAACGTGGTCACACAATCGATCGCCGATGAACTGAGGCTGGATTTCGCGGCGGCGGAAACCCTAAAAATCCAGGTGCTCAGCGGGCGCTCCGACTTGCCGCCCACGTCGCCCTCGCGGCTTGCGGTCGAACGGGCCGCCGCCGCGTTTGTGGCGCGACTGCAACTCGAGATCACGCGGTCCACCGTCAACCATCGTCGCCAATCCGGAGCTGCCGCTCCGACGGCGGTTTATCTCACGGGTGGGGGAGCCCTGATTCCCGATCTTGCCGCGACCCTGGCAGAAAAATCGAAACTCCCGGTCGAGGTGTATGACGCCTTGCGCAACGTTGATCTCTCCGCGAACGCCCGGGTAGCCGGTGCGGAGGGCGTGGCGCCGGTGCTCGCCGATCTGGTGGGCCTCGCCACTCAACTCGTCACACCTGCTGCGGCCGAGGCCAGCCTCCTGCCGGCCTCGCTCACCCAGGCGCTCGCGATTCGAAAGCGTCAGCCTGTAGTCATCGCGGCCGTCGCTCTCGCGCTCCTCGCCCTGGCTCCTCCGATCGCATACTTCCATCAGCGCGCGAGCGCGATCCGGGAACAGGTCACGCGCCTGGATGATCTTTTGATGCCCTTGCGTTCGTTGCAGAGCCGTAACGCACAAAACGTGGCCCAAATCGAGGCGGTGACTCAGCACGTTACTGCTCTCCGTGGCGCGTACGAGACCAAGGCGAATTGGGTTAACTTTTTCACCGATCTTCAGGAGCGTCTCGGAAAAATCGAGGATGTCTGGCTGGATAAATTGGCCGTCGTCCGTCCGCCGCTCCCGAACCCGCAGGAAGCCGCCGAGATGGCACAACGGGCCGCGGACGCGGCGGCAGCGAGCATCGATGCGGCCCCGTCGGCGACCGGCGAGGCCGATCCCACCGCAACTCCGCCGCCTTTAGTTCCGGCCCGACCGCTGCGGATGACGCTGAGTGGGCGTCTGCTCGACGTGAAGAATCCTCAGTCCAAGGTGAGTCCGGAATCGCTGCAGCGGGTGAAACAGTTGCTCACCAGCTTTGCCGGTTCGCAGTTCATCACCGTGGTCGAGAACGAGCGCTTCGATAGCACGCAGAACGGCCTGCTGCGCTTTGATTTCACCCTCGTCATCAACCCGGAGAAAACCCTGTGAGCCGGCGCAATCGCAGTCCCGTTTTCGTCGGTGCGCTCACGTTTTGCGCCGCGCTGGCGGCCGGAGAACTGTTCCTGATCTACGAACGCTGGTCGGCCGCCCGCGACGCCGCCGCCAAGCTGGTCGCGCGCCAAACTGAACTCATGGCAATGGCGACGACGATGCCACCTCCGACCCGGGAAATTTCCACCGCGATCGAAGAGGATTTGGCTCGGGCGCAGACGACTCTCGCCGCCATGCAAGCGGAACTGAAGGGTCGCGGCCCGGCTGCTGAGCGGTTGCGGACGGCCCGGGTTCCCACGGCGCGAACGGATGCCTATTTCGATCTCGCGAGTTACGTCGAACGCCTGCGCGAACGCGCCCGCAAGAACGAGGTCGCGATCCGCCCCGAGGCCGCGCGTTTCGGGTTCGCCGCCCACGCCAATGAAGGCCCTGAACTCGAACGGATCGAACCTGTGTTTAGACAGCGTTTGCTGGCGCAATATCTGATGGAGTGTCTGCTCGACGCCCGCCCGCGGGCCATCCTCGCGGTCAAACGCGAGTTGGCCCTCACGGCGCCGGAGCGCGAAGCCCGTGAAGCTTCGGCCGCCGAGGCCGTCGCGACCGTCGCGGCCGTCGCGGACGGTGGTGACCCGGCGGATACGAGCTCGCTTGAACTCGAAGTGCCCGAAGGCCCGGATTATTTCGCGATCGATCCGCGGGTTTCAGCGCGGAAGGCGGGTTTCGTGGACACGATTGCTTTCAAGTTCGTTTTCACCGGTCAGACCGCCGCACTCCGGAGTTTCCTCAACCGTCTTGCCTCGTTCGAACTCCCCGTTCTCGTGCGCGAGGTCGAGGTTGAGCTGACATCCAATGAGGAGGCCGCCGATTTTACCAGTGAAGAGCCGGCCGAACCAGAGTCAGGCCCCACGGCGATCAACCCCGCGCCGT
>CAYVDZ010000480.1:0-4785 GCA_964450575.1 uncultured Opitutus sp. | reverse complement strand
TGCCACGTCCGCCCCCACCCGTATCCTTCATTTGGAGACAGCTTGGAGCACCGCTGCGCTCCGCGCCGCGCACCGAATTGTCCCCCGGGCCCTGGTCGATTTCCTGACCGGACTCGGGGTGTGGATCGCCGTCCTCGCATTCCCCGGGCCTCGCCAAAACTCCCGCCGTTATCTCACTGCTGTCCTGGGCCGGCCTCCCCTGCTGCGCGAAATCTGGCGACACTACCGCGAGTTCACGCGAATGCACATGTTGCGGCTCAACGTGGCTGCCGGACAGCCACACACTTGCCGGGCAACGCCCGGGTGTGACGATTTCTCCTCCTTGATGGTGTCCCAACGACCGGCGCTGCTGGGAACCTTCCACATCGGAGATTCTGATCTACTGGGCTTCTTCCTCGGTCAGTTTCGCCGCCATATTTACATGGTTCGTTTTCGTCTCGGCGACCCGAATTTCCTGCGTCAGTTCGCCACTCAGTGCAGCACTTGGGTGACTTTCATTTGGGTGAACGATACGGGAAACCTCCTCTTCGCACTCAAAGACGCGGTGGTTTCCGGCGGAACGGTCGCCATGAAATGCGATCGCGTGGCTCACAGTTCGAAACTGGAGGCGTTTCAGTTCCTCGGGGCCCAGCGACAGTTTCCCTTCACGATCTATCATCTGGGATTGATGTTTCAGCGACCGGTCACCTTCTGCGTCAGCATTCCATCGGGACCTCACGAATCGGAAATTCGCGGATTCCCCGTCTTCGAGCCGAATAGCGATTCCAAGGAATCGAACCTGCAACGAGCCCGCGACCATTTTCAAGGCGTCCTGTCGGAGATCGAGGTCTTGCTCCGGTCGCATCCTTTCTTGTGGTTTAACTTTTCGCCGCTGAACCCCGCGGTTCCACCCGGCTCGCAGGTGCCCATGAAATCCCCGGTTTCGATTCCACTCGGTCCTGCCTGCGTCAGCTCCGCTTCGGACCAGTAACGTCAGAGCATCCGGCATTCGCCCCGAGCATTGGCGGCGCAACGTTTTTTCAGGAGCCCGGCGCTAAGTGCGCACCCGTCCGCCACCCACGGTCAAAAACGTGGTCAGTCGCTGACACCATCGTCCGCTGATCCATGAACCACCTCGATCCGTTTAATCGCCAACGGCCGCGCTTTGCGTTGTCGCGGCTCCCGACACCCTGACGCCATCCGACCGCTATCAAGAACTCTTCGTGGCAGTCCAACTGGGTCGGGTATTCGATGACAGCAAGACGTTCGTCGACTGCGTACCGCGGCAGCATCCGGAAGACATCCTGACCGCGTATCGAATCCAGCGCAGCGATCCTGGATTCGATCTGCGCGCATTTGTGATGCGGCATTTTCAGCCTTACGAAATGCCCGCGAGCGCCTTCGTCTCCGACCCTGATCGTTCGCTGCGCGACCACATCGACTACCTCTGGGGCATTCTGACGCGTCATCCGCGCGAACACCCGGCCGGTTCCTCCCTCCTGCCCCTTCCCTATAACTATGTAGTCCCCGGCGGTCGCTTCACCGAGATGTATTATTGGGACTCCTATTTCACCATGCTGGGATTGGGGGAAAGTGGCTGTCACGAATTGCTCCGCGCGATGGCGGACAACTTCGCGTATCTAATCGACACTTACGGCCGGATCCCGAACGGCAACCGCACGTATTATTTAAGTCGCTCCCAGCCCCCGGTGTTTGTCCTGATGACCGAGCTGTTTGAAGAAACCGGGGTTCGACGGGCGAGCGATTATTTACCCCAACTCCACCGCGAGCACGCCTTCTGGATGGAGGGTAGCGATCGCTTGCGGGGTGGCGATGTCCACGCCCGATGCGTTTGCCTGCCCGATGGAAGTTTACTCAACCGGTATTGGGATGATCGGGACACCGCGCGCGATGAATCCTTCCGCGAAGACGTACACACCGCGCAAGAAAGCGACCGTCCCGCTCACCAGGTGTACCGCGACTTGCGGGCAGGCGCCGAATCGGGTTGGGACTTCAGCTCGCGCTGGCTGGGCGATTCGAAACGGCTTTCAAGCATCCGCACCACATCGATTCTACCCATTGATCTCAACAGCCTGTTGCACCGGCTCGAGGTGCGCATTTCCGAATTGAGCGAATTGCAAGGCGACCGCATTGCCGCGGCGGAATTCGCCGGGCGAGCGCAGCGGCGCCGTGCCGCAATCGATCGCATCATGTGGAACGAGCAAATCGGAGCGTATTTCGACTTCGATTGGCAGCTGGCCCGCCAGCGCGAAAATCTTACGGCCGCCACGGTGGTTCCGCTCTTCCTCCAATTGGCGAACACGGACCAGGCCCGTGCGGTCGCTGCAACCATCGAGCATCGGCTGATGGCAAAAGGCGGCTTGGCGACGACCGAGGTAAGCGGAAGCGGCGAACAATGGGATCAACCAAACGGTTGGGCGCCCCTGCAATGGATGGCCATCCGTGGACTTCAAACGTATGGCCACACGGAGTTGGCGAACGACATCGAGTCGCGCTGGCTCGAACTCGTCTCCGAAGTCTTCGAACGCGAGCGCAAGATCGTGGAGAAATACGATCTACGCTCCTCCGCCAAACACGCCTCAGGCGGCGAATACCCGCTGCAGGACGGCTTCGGCTGGAGCAATGGTGTCACCCGGCGTCTGTTGCAGGACGACCCGAAACATCGGGCGAACCGCTGCCGGGCGGGCCACATTTCAGCCAACGCCATCGCCGCCGATTGCCCCTGACACCGCCGCTTCTCCACCCGCGGGAATGCCTGAATAAAATAACAGGTGCGCCCACCCCGCGTTGAGCTAGAACATCCGCATGCGAGCAACGCGATCATCCGACGAAACGGTGCCACCACCCTGCGCGCCGCTCGCGATGCTCCCACGCTTTCTCGCGCAGGGCGGCGGGCCCTTGCTGGCCACCGGGCGTTGGGGCTTGGAGCGGGAAGTCCTGCGCACCACCGCCGAGGGTCAGCCCGCCACCACGCCGCATCCTTTTCCCAACGAAGAGAAACAAATCTCCGTCGACTTCGCCGAGAGTCAGGCGGAACTCATCACGCAGCCGCACCCCGACACGGCGAGCGCCCTGGCCGAGTTGACGCATTTGCAGCGGCATCTGCAGCAGGCCATCGGGAACGAGCTACTGTGGCCGCTTAGCCTGCCGGGCCGTTGGGACGCACCCGAGCGGGTGCAGGCTGCCACCTTCGAAGGCCGGCCCGAGTGGGAGGCGCAGCGCGTCTACCGCCGAAAGCTCGAACAGCGCCACGGCAAGGCCCGGCAGGTCATCTGCGGGATCCACACCAACTTTTCCTTTACGCCGGAATTCTTTTCCTGCTGGCGGGCGGCCACCCCCTCACCCGAACCAGAGAAGGCGGCGCGCGACAGTATATATTTCTCGGTCATGCGGAATTTCGTCCGTCACCAATATATACTTAATGCACTCGCTGGCGTCAGCCCTCCGGGAGACGATGCGTTCTGGCGTGATTTGTTGCGGCACACCCGGCCGGAGCTGCAGGACGACGCCGCGCGTTGCCGGGAGCATATCTCGAGTGTTCGTCTGAGTCCGCTCGGCTACGCCCTGGCTTCGGACGTCGAACGCCAGATCGGCGTCAGCTTTGCGTCGCTCGCCGAGTATCGCGCAAAGATCGCCGAAGCCATCGCACCCCACTCCGCCTCCGTTGCTCCCTTGCTGGCGCATGAACGCGAGTTCTATAGCCCCGTTCGTCCCAAACCCGCCCCGCTGGGCGCCGTCACGCACGGCGGGCCATCGTCCTTGCGCGGTGAACGGTTTGCGCTCCTCGATGCCCTCGAACGCGAGGGCGTTGGCTATCTGGAATTTCGCGTGTTCGACCTCGACCCGTTCGAACCCTTGGGCATTGGGCCGGACGCGCTCCGCTTTTTTCATGTGCTGCTGCTCGCCTGCCTGTTCCTGCCCAGTCCTCTAATTTCTCCAGCGGAACGCGAACGCATCGCGGCGCGCAACCGCTGGTCGACGCTCTGTGGCTCTTCCCTCTGCGAAGAAACCTGCCGACCCGTCCCGGACGAAGGCGAGCAGGCGCGCGCGTTCTTCGACACCATGATGGAGATCGCCGCTCACCTGCCGGCGGATTATCGCGAGGCGGTTGCCGATCGACGCGAACAATGGGAAGGCCACCGGCCCCGACCGATCGATCGGTTGCGCGAAGCGTTGGCGGCAAATGGAGAATCACAACTCGAACGGGGCCTCGCCCTGGCGCATCAACATCGTGAATACCTCGCTCATGAATCTTGAAACGCTGGAACTGTCCACCCAGGTACTCATCGCCGAGGCCCGTCACCGCGGCGTCGAGGTCGAGATTCTCGACCCGGACGACAACTTCATCGCGCTCCGTCGCGACGGCCGCACGGAATACGTCAAGCAGGCGACCCGGACCTCCGCCGATCCTTATATAAGCGCCTTGTTGATGGAGAATAAAGAAGTAACAAAAATCGTCCTGCGCCAGGAGGGCCTGCGCGTGCCCGCGGGAGGCAAGTATCGCTCGCTCGATGCAGCCCTCGCCGACTATTCGACCCACCGGAAGCGCAAGATCGTGGTCAAACCCAACAGCACGAATTTTGGGGAAGGCGTCGTGATCCTCGATGCCGGCACGGAGCTGTCCGATTACCGCGCCGCGCTCGAAGCCGCGTTCACCTTGGACGCCAGCGTGCTCGTGGAGGAGTTTATTACCGGGCGCGAATTTCGTTTCCTCGTGATCGGCGGACAAACCCGTGCGGTCCTGCACCGGATTCCCGCCAACGTCCAGGGTGATGGCCGGATGAC
>CAYVDZ010000479.1:0-4791 GCA_964450575.1 uncultured Opitutus sp. | reverse complement strand
CCCCGGTATGGTGATCAATATTATTGCGGATAAAGCTGACCGACTCCTCCAGGCCCAGCGCTTTTAGTCCATCGAGCAGCAGCCGATCTCCCGCGCGATCATAGCGCACCACGTCCTGCAGGGTCGCGCATTCCGGGGTGCAATACTCGAGGTGCCCCATGTCAATATAGACGCGTCCGCCATTGAAGAGGAACCCGCCATTTCCCGGTGGTTCGTCCCAGCCGCGGTCGTGCTGATCAACCAACCCGTGGCGGTGATGTTCAAAAAACCAGTCGCGCAGCTGGCCCACCGCCCGCCCGTCGGCGCCCTGGATCAGGCACCCGTATTCCGTCTCCAGTCCGGTAATACGGAGACCGCGGCCCGCTTTGTTTCTCACGACAACTCCGCTGGTTCCAAGCCGCGATATCGGACCCGCGCAGAGATCCGACGGTCGAGCAGCGCACATTCAATGACCCGACCGCCCAGCTCGGCCGGCGTTGCCTTTTCTCCGGCCCCTTCCGTCGTCGGCGGAGTAAACGGCTTGTCGGCCGTCAGCGCCCGCCATGCCGCCAGCGCCAGCTGCCGGACCGCGCCGACCCCCATGTCATCAGTGAGTTGTTCGCGCAGCCAGGTTGCGGCGGATGTCTCATCGGCATGATCGGTATGCACCACCACGACGCCCTTGTTTTCGAACCGGTAGGTGCCATCAAAATTCACGCGCGCCAGCACATCCTGACCGACCTTCGTCCCCAACTCGGCAAAAACACATTCGACGATAATCGGCGCCGAGAGGATTTGCTCGAAACTCGTTTTGAGCGCCGGTCCGAGGGAAAAATTCAACAGGCGCCGCAAGGTCACGTCCTCGGGTGAACGCGTGAAGCCTTCCATATGCGCCGACTCAATCACGGTCTGCCGAATCTTTTCGATGTCGACCGGGTGCCCCAACGCAGCCAGGGCGAGCCGGTCGTAGATCTCGAACACCTTGGAGTTTCCGCTGCCCACTCCGACCAGGAGAATCCCTTCGGGGCGGGAAAACGCCAGGACGGGCGTCGCTCCTTTGAGCTGATCGCGAATGTATTCGCGGCGATTCGCCACCGCCTCGAGCCAGCGATATGGTTCGTCGTTCATCGGGAAACCTTGTCCTTCCAGTACCCGGCCTGCTCATCCGCGAGGATAGAGCGCACACCCGATGCGCTCAGCAGTTTCACCGTTGCAAAATCCCCACGGGCGGGATCCACGCCGCCCGTCGCCGTATCGTATTCCGCCGCCGTCATCAGCAACTGATTCGCCAACGTGACCGCCTGATCGAGCGGCATCTCCGCCGGTTTGGGGTCACTCCATTGCTCCAGGAAGTGCAGCACGCTCTTGATACTTCCCGCCCCGGAACCCGAACCCGCGAAGGCGGCGGCCTCAAACTGGGCGCCCATCGGGTCGTAGAAATAAATGGAGGGCCGACCGCCCTCCACGCCGTCCACGCCGGCGAAGATCGGCGCGACCAGGCCGAAGCCCTGCAAGGTCGCCGGAAGATTATCATGCAGCAAGCGCGCGAGGGCGCGCATCTTTGCCGGCTGACTCATCGGCTGCAACTGACTGCGCCGGTAAAAATCAAACGAGGTCTGAAGCGTGCGAGCCATTTCCATGGCGATGGCCGGGCTCCCAGCTATTCCCAGCAGCGAATGGCGATCGAGCTCCAGGATTTTTTCCGTCCGGTCTGAGAACACGATATTCCCCGCGGTGGCGCGATGGTCACCCGCCACGATCACTCCCGCCGCGCAATGAAACGCAAAAACCGTGGTCGCCTCCAGGCGGGGCACATGCCCACCCGAAGCCTGCGCCGTCGCAAATGGGCTCTTCGGCAGCAGCGCGATGAAGTCGCCGTTCATTCGCCAGTGCGCTGGCGATAGCGACGCGCCTGATCCGGATCGACCTTGCGCATTCGCTTGAGCAATTCGTCTGTATTCGGTTTTGTGATATTCGGCTGCTTCGGCCCCTCGCCCCCGCCTCCCGGCGTGGGAGCGGGCAAAACCGGGCGCGGTTTCTGAATGGTGTCAGGCATGGAAGATTACTCCTTGGTTTCCGATCTCGGGTTGCACGGCAATCAAGACTCTTTGAGGATGCGTTGCTAGCGCCGTTTTGCAAATGGCAGCGCGAGCAAATCCGCCGGTAAATGGGCCTGCGCGAGTACCACCCGGCCCCGCTCCAACGCCTCCGGGGAAAACACGTTGCCCAGATTCAATTCGATCAGCCCACTCCGGTCCTGCAGCACGACCGCGTCCCACTGCGCCGACTCCACCACTGGCCCAAATTTCTCGATGCAACCGCCGCGCAGAAGAGCGCGGGTCGTAAGGGGCGCAGCCAGTTCAGCGGGCGTGATCTCCGCGAGCGGATACGGCAGCCGCAGCGCCCCGCTTTCAAGCAGGCCGTAGTAGAGCCCCTGCGAGCGATCGAGAAGATGGTAAGCGAGGTCAAGACTCCGCAGCCACGGGTCGTCCGGCGCGAGTTTCTCGCTCTCGCGAAACTGTTCGATCAGACGGTATTTCGCCGCCCAATCCAGGCGATCGGCGGTGGATAACGGATCACGCTCCAGATCGTCGAGCGTTTCGCTCCATGCACTCAGGACCGCGCCCCACTCCGCCTCCGCCGGAGGCGCGAATTCCCGCACCCATTCCAAGTACGCCCGCTGCACGGCGATTGCCGTCGTCTCCCGTCCATCAGCCTGCCGGACGCGCCACTGCCATTCGGGATCACGGGAGATGAGCGTCAGAGCGGCGACGGGATCGTCCAGTCGGGGCAGGCGATCGACCGGCGCACCGGACGCGAGCGCCTGCAGGACAAGCGCCGTCGTCCCCACTTTCAAATAGGTGGAGAACGGCGAAAGATTGGCATCACCGACGATAACATGGAAACGCCGGTACTTCGCCGGATCCGCGTGTGGTTCATCGCGCGTATTGATCAGCGGCCGGTCCCGCATCGTCTCGACGCCCTGCAGCGCGCAGAAAAAGTCACTGCGTTGGGCGATCTGAAACCCTGGTTGGAGAAATCGATCCTCGGCCTCCCAACCATATTTTCCGGCGCCGCAGAAAATCTGCCGCGTGGCCAGGAAGGCCTGCATGCTCTCCGCCAGTCGCGGCCAGGGCAGCGCCCGCGGCAATAAATAGTTTTCATGGCAGCCATAGGAATGGCCAAGGAAATCCGAGTTGTTTTTATACAGTCGAACCGGGTTATCGGAACCCGCCGAGGCCGCGACGGCGCACTCGAGGACCAGAGCATCTCCGGCCCAGTCCTGCTGGAGCAACTCGCGCGGGGTACTGCATTCGGGCGTACAATATTCCGGATGCGTATGATCATTATAGAAACGCGCGCCGTTCCGCAGGACCAGGTCGCTCTTCAACTCGGTAAACGTCAGCGCGCGCTGCGCATCCTGACGAAAGTAACTCGCTTCATCCGCATCCTGCTGGAGCTCCTGCACGCGAAAACCACGCGCGTCCTGATGAGGATCTTCAGACCGGTAATCCCAGCGGTCGCGCACCCCCGGAGCATGTGCACTGCGCACGACGGCAATCGCTTCCTCCACCACATCAATTCCCTCCGGCCGTTCCCGGGTAATCCCATACTCTGTCTCGAGGCCGAATTGGATTTGCATCGGAGATTATAACCACGCGTCCCGGTCAAATTCGCCTCCGCGGTTAACCCGCGCCTTGTCTACGTACGACGTCCGAGTCGCCCGATGCGAGGCCGGGCCGGAGCCCGGCACTTTCCCCGAACCCGGCCTTCGTCAAGCAACACCGGCGGCGCGTGATCTTCATCTTCACGTTCACACCGCCCCCGTAGCAATTCGACCGTCCTTGGGTGCAGCGCGATACGGTGCGAGGCGCACGACGTTCTCCGGATCGAAGTCGGTCAACTTGAGCCAATCCTCGGTGATGTCGTTCGGCGGGAAGACATCATTTTCACGGTACTCGTTCGCCAACGCCGCGAGCAAATCCTGCCGCGTGATGGCCGACTCTTCTTTCGCGATGATCGAGCGGCCGATCGCAAATTCCTTCGCACGGTCAACAATGGCGGCGATGATCGCCCCGCTCGCCAGGTCGCCACGATACAGTTGTTCGCGCCGACCACTTCGGTAGGTGACGTCGAGGAAGCGGTTTTCCTCCGTCTTCGTATAGTGCGCGGCACTAATCGCCTCGATTAACGCGTCGCGGAGCTCGGCCAGCGGAAGATCCTCCGTCAGATAAATACCGTAGATTTCCCGCGCCGCCTGGGCATCAGGGCGACGGACGCGGATCTTTCGATCGATGCGGCCTGGCCGCAGAATCGCCGGATCGATGAGATCGGCCCGGTTGGACGCGAGGATGACGATCACGTTTTGCAGCGCCTCAAGTCCGTCCATTTCCGCACAGAACATGGGCACCACCGTTGATAGGATATTGGTTCCGCCGCGAAACGCCCGTCGCGTTCCCAGGATCGACTCGGCCTCATCAATAAACAAAAACGCCAGCTGCCCTTCCGTGGCTTTCTCGCGGCATTGGACAAACAAGTCGCGGACCTGCCGCTCTGATTCGCCCACCCACATATTCAAGAGTTCGGGGCCTTTGACGCTCAGGAAAAATTCCGGGCGATCAATGCCCGTCGCTTCGCGAAGATGCGCGCGAAGATTATAAGCGGTGGCTTTACCGAGGAGCGTTTTTCCACAACCCGGCGGGCCGTGGAGCAGAAATCCCTTCGGCACGCTGTGTTTAAAGCGCTTGAACAACTCCGGGTGCAGGAGCGGCCACTCGATCGATTCGCGAATCGCCTTCACCGCCTCCGCCT
>CAYVDZ010000478.1:0-4792 GCA_964450575.1 uncultured Opitutus sp. | reverse complement strand
CATGAACACCGTGGCGACTTCGTGCGCGGGAATATCGGTCCACATCGAGCGTACGACCGCCAGATCGTCGGCATGGGCCGCGGTCCTGGCGAACAGGCTGCTGACTTCGAGGCCGCTTTTCCCGTAGCGGGAAAATTGGAACGGTGACCCTAGGGCGACATCGGAGCCGCCGATGGTCTTGCCATTCATCTTCGTGAGCATCGGCTTGGGGTCCCACGTATCGAGGTGCGACGGGGCGCCCGAGGCAAAGATGTGGATGACGGATTTGGCTTTGCCGCCAAAATGGGAGGGACGCGGAGTGAGCGGACCGGTGCCGGGAACGCCTTGGCCCTTCGGTTGGGCGGCGATCAGCGCGCCAGGATCAAGGATGTTCGCGAGGGAGAGTGCTCCCATTCCCATGCCGACACGTCCGAGAAACTGGCGGCGAGTCAGGTAATAGTCCTCGAGGTTGGTGGAAACTCCGCAGCAAGGATGGAGCGGCGCGGCGTGGGAATCGTGGGACGATGACATGGGGGGAGGGGACTGGAAACGTGAACTTGCCTCGGAGACGTTGGCGAGACGCTCTGGTTTCACGCAAAAACAACCTCGGCACGGGGTTCGTGCGAGTGAAGTAAATGTTTCCCCCCCGCGGGGCCGCCAAGTTGGACCCGTTTCGTGCCCTGGCGGAATGCGGTCCCAACGCGTAAGTGCTACTCGGGCGGTTTCTCGTTGGCTGAGGGCCGGACGTTCGCGAGGGCGGCTAGCAACTTTTTAAGCTCGCGGGCGGGGTCGTGCCACCAGTCGGCGGACCAGAGCCGGATGAGCTTCCAGCCGAGCCCTTCCATCACCGATGGGCGCAGCTTGTCCCGGTCGCGAGCGGTCGCGGCATCGCGGTAGGTGCGGCCGTCCCACTCCATTCCGAGCACGTAACGATGCGGCGCGGCCGGGTCGATCACGGCGAGGTTGACCTGATAGTCCGAGGACCCCACGTGACGCCGGACCTCATAGCCCTGATTGCGGAGACGGTTGGCGATGAACTGTTCGAAATCGGAATCGTCCTTCGGCTCCGCGGCGGTGCCTTCCATGGCGGCCAAAGCACGGGGGCCACGCTCGGCGTATTCGAGAAAGTATTTCAAGTCGCGCACCCCGCGCGCGCGCGAGCGGGACAGGTCGATCTGGTCGCTACGCAAGGTGGAGAACACGACGATTTCCTCCTTCGCCCGCGTGATGGCCACGTTGAGCCGGCGTTCGCCACCGTCCCGGTTCAGGGGGCCGAAGTTCATCGAGACCCGGCCGGATTCATCGGGCCCATAGCAGATGGAAAACAAAATGACGTCGCGTTCGTCGCCGTGCACATTCTCAAGATTTTTGATGAAGACCGGTTCGCCCTCGACGGGTGGCTCATCGCCGAAGTGCCGTTCGATTTCCGGGTGCAGCCGTCGTTGTTCATCGAGGAGATTTTCGACGAGTTGCTGCTGGGCCTGGCTGAACGTGACCACCCCGAAGGAGCGCGCGCCCCGGGCCGGGTCGCGCAGTCGGGAGACCAGATCCGCGACCAAGGCGGCGGCTTCGCCGGGGTTCGTTCGGGAACGGCCTTTGTCGTAGTGGGCCGCGACCAGTCGGAAATTCACCCCGTTGGAACTCACATCGGGCGAGGGAAACGTGAGCAGATCGTTCGCGTAGTAGTGGCGGTTGCTGAATGCGATCAAGCCCTCGTTCCGGCTGCGATAGTGCCACTGCAGTCGTTTGTGCCGGAGCCCGCTCGAGAGCAGCTCGTCGAGAATGCTCTCCAAGTCTTCGAACTCGCTCCCGGTTTCGTCGTCCGCTCCTTCATCGGAGCGGTTGAAAAAATTCGTCGGCGGCAGCTGCTTGGGATCACCCACCACGATCAGTTGCCGGCCGCGCGCAATGGCTCCGACAGCGTCCCACACCGGGATTTGCGAGGCCTCGTCGAACACGACGAGGTCGAACTGTTCGTATCCGGAATCCAGGTACTGGGCAACCGAGAGCGGACTCATCAGCACGCACGGTTTGAGTCGCGGCATGAGGGTTGGGATGCGGCTCAGAAGCTGGCGGACAGGCAGGTGGCGCGTCTTTTTGCCGATCTCCTTGCGCAGGAGTCCGAGCTCCGCCTGCGGGATGCTTTCATCGGTGGCGTCGCGCGGAATCGCCGCGGCGAGTCGGGCTCGCACGACATCCCGGGTGAGATGGCGGAGCCGGTCATCGAGCAGACGAAATTGGTCGATCCTTGCCTGATGGTCCTCGCCGAAAAAGTGACGGAGCGCGTCGTCCTGGCGAATGACCGCTTTGAGCAGTCCGTGACGAAAGCTGCGTTCGAAACATCCGGGCGCGTCATCGGCTGTGATCGCGCCGTCCTCGACCGCGAGGCAGAGGGATTCCAAGCCATATTGTTCGGCCTCGAGCCGGGCTCGTTGCCAGGCGCACCATGGCCGGATTTCCGGCCAGCCGCGGCGAATGTCCGCCCCGAGTTGAGCGAGGGCGCCAATATGATCGGGTGCGCTGTCGATCTCGGAACGCTGCAACGTCGTCGCGGCGATGAGCGAATCATAAGCGAGCGTGAGGGCCTCCCATTCGCGCAAGAAGAGGTCGCATTGCGCGCCGAGTGGCCCTGCGGCGAGAAAGGTCGCGACGCCTTTTTCAAACACCGTGCAGAGTTCGTGCTGCACCACCTGCAGTTCGGCGGGATCGCCCCCTGCGAGTACGCCGATGCAGCGATGGAGCTCTCTGCCCCAGCCGCGCAATTCGGTAACCATGGGCGCAACGGGATCTCCGTCACGCCAGTACGGGCCGAGCAGGGCGGCGCCGCTGGCATGGGTCCCGACAAAGATCCCGTTGATCTCGCGCAGCCGTTGCGCCTGCGCGAGGGTGGTGCCCAGCCCTTGCGGGGCAGGCATGCTCCCGCTTCGATGGGCCGGCCCGAGCTTTCGTCTTACCCACAGCGACCGAACGGACCGGGTGACAAAGGAGGCGGCTTCCACCTGGTCCCACTGCCGGCACAATCGATCAAGGTCGAGGGCGAGCAGGACGGGTTCCAGATAGGAGCTCAAGGCGTCGCGCAGGAGGCGCCGCTCGGCGGCCAATTTCGCCCATTGCTCGAGTTGCGGCGCGATGTTTTCCCAAGGCGTGGTGATGAATGGGGTGCCGACTGAGCGGGAAAAGCGCAACGCATCCGCCACTCCGCGCAAGGCCAGCAGTTCGGCGCGGTTGGAGGTGGGATTGCGGCGTTTCAGCCAGGTCCGCAACTCCCCGGCCGCCCGCTGGACGGACGGAGCCAGGCGGGCGATCGCTTGCAGCACTCCAATCACGCGATCGGACCAGTCCGATGACCAGTCGGTGGCGCGCACCAATCGAAGCGGATGCGAACGAAAATCCTCGATGAGTTGAGCGCGACGAGCGAGGTGACGTGCGGCCTGCCGGCACTCTTCGATCTGGGCGACCTGATATTTAAGAAAGTCAATATACGGTAGCGGAACCAGTTCGGCGGCGATGCGCGGCAGCAGGTAATCGATGCAGTCGTAGGCGCTGAGTCCGCACGGGTGCCGGCCATGCAAGGACCGCACGTGGGCATTAAGATCGTCCCGGGCCTGCTGATAGGCGGACGCTTCCTGATCCCAGGCTTCGGGTGACTGCTGCGCCCCCAAGGCCAGACTCTCTTGAAACTGTGCCAGCACCTCCGCTTTGCCGGATTTGTTGGAATGCAGTTCGAGGCAGAAGGGGGCGAGACCTTCCTCTTTGAGCCGTCGGTGAACGACATCGAGTGCGGCGCGTTTTTCTGCGACGAACAGCACGCGCTTGCCGTGTGCAAGGCAGTGGGCGATGAGATTGGTGATGGTCTGCGATTTGCCCGTGCCGGGCGGGCCTTCGAGGACGAAATCGTGACCCGCGGCGGCCGCCATGACGGCTGCGAGTTGGGAGGAATCTGCACTGCGGGGGCAGTAAATCCCTGAAGGCAGAAAGCGTTCGTCAAGGTCGGTTGGCAGGATGTCCTGCGGTGGATTGGGAAACGGTGCGCCACCGCCGTCCACCAAGTGTCGCACGACCCGGTTGCGCGTGAGATCGTCCAGACGATCCGCGAGATCTTTCCAAAGTAGAAATTTTGTAAACGAGAATTGGCCGAGCCAGATCTCGGGTTTGACCTCCCAGCCTGGCAGGTCGCGGACGGCTTCCCGAAACAGTCGGAAAACGGCGGCGACGTCCACCCCGGTGCGGTCTTCAGGAAGGGGCTCGAGTCCCGGAATTTCCTTTTGAAACTGCTGTCGCAGCATCTCCATCAGCGTGATGTTGAGCCGCGTGTCCTCGTCGATCCGGCGAAGTTGAAAGCCCTCGATGACTGAGCGTCGCTTGAGCTCGACGGGGATCAACAACAGCGGAGCGCGCAGGATGCGATCACTGTGCTCTGTTTCCCGCCATTCGAGAATGCCCGCCACGACGTAGAGCGTGTTGGTACCGTTCTCTTCCATGGCGAGACGGGCGGAACGGTAGAGATCCGTCAGGCGACGCTGATGCTCCGCGTCGTCCAAGGTCGTATGCAGGCGCCCGTGAGCCAGTTCTTCGCGCAAATAGTTGGGAAGCGCCTCGGCCGGTTGCTGCCGCGCATGGAGCGTAGGATCGCGGGGATCATCCGGAGCCATCAGTTTCGGCCGTGAGCTCAGCTTCAGATCGGTCTTTGCCGCCAGTTCATCTTCGACGTGTTCGGGGCTGGCCGAAAGAATCTGGATCATTCCTTTGGTGACCCGGCAATTGAGGAGTCGATTACGCAAACTGAGGTCGAGCAGGCGGCTTTTCCAAAGAT
>CAYVDZ010000477.1:0-4804 GCA_964450575.1 uncultured Opitutus sp. | reverse complement strand
GTCGAGAAGAACGGCTCGAAGATGTTGCCGAGGATTTCCGGGGCGATGCCGACGCCGTCGTCGGCGACGGTCACTACGACGTACCGACCCGGTGGTACCGTCCCGTTTTTCAAGCGTTGGGGGACGTGAAGGGTGCAATTGGTGGCTTCGATTCGGAGGGTCCCGCCGCTGGGCATGGCGTCGCGGGCGTTTACCTCGAGATTGACCAGTACCTGGTTTAACTGGGTGGGGTCGGCGCGGACCTGCCAGGTCGAACCGGGAATGGCGGCTTTTACGGTGATGCTCTTGGGAAACGTGTTGGACACGAAGTCGATCGAGGCCTCGACAATATCGCGGATTTTCACCGGCACCCGCGTTTCCTCCGTGCCGCGGGCGAACGACAGGACTTGTTTGACCAAGTTTGTTCCGCCTTGGGCGCTGCGCTCGATCAGGTCGATTAGGTTCAAGGTCTCGGGATCTGTCTCGGCGCGTTTGAGCAGGGAAACACCCATGACAATCGGGGCGAGCATGTTGTTGAGATCATGCGCAATCCCTCCCGCGAGCGTGCCAATGCTTTCCATGCGCTGCGCGCGGTACAACTGCCCCTCGATGAGTTTGCGTTCGGTGATATCGACAATCACCGCTATAAAGTAACTCGGCTCGTCGGTGGGACTGCGTCGCACGGTGGTCGCCAGATTGCCCCAGAACACCGTGCCGTCGGATTTTTGATAACGCTTCTCCGAGGTGTGCGTGTTCAGCCGGCCGGAGAGCAGCGAACGGTGAGCGTCTTCCGTTTCCTCGCGATCTTCGGATAAGGTCAGGTCGACGAATGACAGGCTCAATAATTCCGCGGACGTGTATCCAGTCATTGAGCACAACGGCTGGTTCACCCAGAGAAAGTGACCATCGACGGCAACGTGGGCGATGCCCACCCCCGCCTGCTCAAACGTCGCGCGGAAACGTTCCTCGCTCTCGCGCAGGCTTTCCTCCGCCCGGATGCGTTCGGCGATGTCCGCCTCCAACCGGCGGTTCGCCTCCTGGAGCTGCAGGCTCTTTCGCTCCAGTTTTCGAATCAGGGTCTCGTTGAAGACTTTCAGCAGTTCCTTCTCGTCAGCCACGGGAGGAGTCGTCGCCGGCCGGGCCGGGGCCGCCGTATGTGTCATGAGTTGCTGGATACGGTGGAGTAACTCGTCCGGTTCCGTGGGCTTGTGAATGAAGGCATCGGCGCCGAGGTTCACGGCGAGGCGTTCGTCTTCCGGTGTCGTATAGGTAGCAGTATAGACGACAAAGGGAATCGGGCTCAGGACCGGGTCCGCTTTCCAATGGCGCAGGAGCGTGTAGCCGTCCATCACCGGCATGAGCAGGTCGGAAACGATCAAGTCCGGCCGCGTCTTTCGCGCTTTCGCGAGGGCTTCGGTTCCGTGCTGCGCGGTTTCGACGTCGTAGCCCTGCCCCGCCAGCAGGGCGGAAAGGTAGTAGCTGTTTTCCTCCTGATCATCGACAATCAGGACGCGCTTCATGGTTTTGCTCCTGTCGGCGCCGGAACCCTGAACTGCTCCATTTCTTCGATAAACGTTTCGGGGTTGATCGGTTTTTCAATATAGCCATTGCAGCCGGCTTGAAGCGCCTTCCCCCGGTCGCCGACCATCGCATACGAGGTGACGGCGATGATGGGGGTGTCGCGGAGTGTGTCGCGCCGGCGCAGTTCACGCGCGACCTCATAGCCGTCCATCGTGGGCAGCTGAATATCCAGCAGGATAAATGCCGGCAACGCGGTCTGCGCCGCCGCGATTCCACGCGGTCCATCAGCAGCGGATACGACGGTATAGCCGTTTTTCTCCAGGAGGAACGTCGTCAGATAGCGATTCTGTTCGTTGTCCTCGATGAGTAAAATGGTTCGATTCATCCTAAATTCAGAAGTTTATTTTAACCACAGATTACACTGATGAGCACAGCTACAGAGGAGTACTAATGGAGAGGCACCTAGCCGCAATTCACCCGCAAGGTGAAGGGACTATAATTTATAATGCGTGATAATCCGTGCTTATCCGTGGAATCTGTGGCTTCAACTGCATTTTCTAGGTTCATAGCTCCGGGAGAGCTTCCAGAGGCAGGATGACGGTGAACACGCTGCCTTGCGACCACTGACTTCGGGCGGAGATTATTCCGCCCATCAAATGGGTGAGCCGGCGACAAATGGCGAGCCCTAGGCCGGTGCCGTCGTGCGTGTGTTTCTCCCGGGCGCGAAGCGACCCGTAGCTGGCTTCCACGGCGGCAAAGGACCGCCTCATCAACCAGAGCAGCAGCAAGGACGTGACCGCAACAAAGACGAGGCCCTTGACGACACTCCAACGAATCAGCAGAGCCGGATCAGGTAGAAAGACGGTCAGCGCGCGATCGGAAAAGTAGATCCACAGCATCGCAAAGACGCCGTAAGTCCCGGCGATCCACCAGGCTCGGGAGACCCACCGCGGCGAGTCCGAGCAGTTTCTGTCCGCGCTGACACGCAGTGGGGTGGGCGGCTGAGGTGCCTTCTCGCGATCCGGGGACATCATAGTTCGGCCAGACGGGCAAGGCCACGAGTGGCGAGGTGGTGATAAGAAGCGTACCCCGAACCATGCGGGTCACTGATCATAGGATTCATTCCCCCCCGAATCGACTCAGCGGAGTGGAAAACGGCTGGAAAAACGAGGACGCTGCCCATGTCTCTCATCGTGGAGCGAGTGGAGGAGATCAATCTTGGCCGGCATACGGCGCCGGAAATTATTCGGGTGCCAAGGGCCGGGCCCAAGCCAGTCCGTTAGACGAGGCCGCCCCCGCCGGAAGGCTGCGCCGCGGGTTGTTCCAGGGCGGTTTTCAACACCGACAATAGGGCGTCGGCGGTATAAGGCTTGGCGAGGAAATACCGGACTCCGGCGTTCGTGACATCGTTATTGGTGCTCAACCCGCTTGCCGCGATGATCCGGATGGAGGGGTCCAGCCGGATGAGGGCGGCGATTAAAGCCGCTCCGCCCATAAACGGCATCATCATGTCGGTGAGCACCACGGCGATATCGGCGCGGTGCAGGGCGTACACGCCCATCGCTTGAGCGCCGTCTTCCGCCGTGACCACCCGATAGCCAAAGGATTCAAGGGTCTGTTTCGTGACATCGCGGATGAGGGCTTCGTCATCGACGACGAGGACGAGCTCCCCATTCCCGCGGGGCAGCGTTTCCGCGTCACCCGTGGACGTGGAGTCGCGCGTGGTCGTTTCGGGCGGGGCAGGGAGGTGAAGGGTGAAAACGCTCCCTTCGTTGAGGGCACTTTTGACTTGGATGAAGCCCCCATGGCTGCGGATGATTCCCATTACAGTGGAAAGGCCGAGACCGGTGCCCTTACCCAATTCCTTGGTGGTGAAGAACGGTTCGAAAATGCGTTCGATCACCTGGGGTGACATGCCGCATCCAGTATCGGAAACATCGATCCGCACATAGCGTCCCGGACCAATCTCCGGGCGCAAGGTCGCATCCGCGGGCGTGACGGTGTGGTTGCGGATCATGATGCTGAGACGTCCGCCATCAGGCATCGCGTCGCGCGCATTCACGCACAGGTTCAGCAGCACTTGGTTCAGTTGCGTGGGATCACCCGTGATCGGCCATACATTCTTGGGCGCGTCGGACTTGAAAGTGATATTCTTGGGAAACGTACTTTGCGCGATGGCCTCGACTTCGCGCACAATATGCACGGGGAACACCGTAACCCGCGATCCTTCCACTCCGCGGGCGAACGACAGCACTTGCTTCACCAAGTCCGTGCCACGGTGGGCGCTGCGCTCGATATTGCGAACCAGATCGAGGCTGTGTTCGTTTAAGCCAAACTGTTTCAGCAAGTCGACGCCCATGACGATCGGGGCGAGGAGATTGTTGAGGTCGTGCGCAATTCCGCCGGCCAGAGTACCGATGCTCTCCATCCGCTGGGCACGAAGAAACTGCTGCTCGAGAATCTTGCGCTCGGAAATGTCGGTGTTGATCGCGAGAATGGATTTGGGCCGGCCTTCGTCATCACGTACCAAGGTCCACCGGCCCTCAATCGTGAGTGGCTTGCCATCGCGCGTAAACTGTTCGATTTCGCCGACCCATTCGCCCTTGGCAAGCGTCGTCTGAAACGCCGTTTCGTACATGTTCAGGTCACGATAGACCAACGTTTGCACGGACTGATTGAGCGCCTCGTCCGTTTTCCAACCGTAAAGTCGCTCCGCGCTTTTATTCCAGAAGAGGACCCGATGATTCAGGTCGCGCACGACGATGGCATCCTGGGCTTTATCGAGGAGGGCGGCTTGTTCGCGCATTTTCGCCTCAGTCAATTTCCGCTCGGTGATATCCCGGCTGACACTCAGAACGGAACCAATCTGGCCATTCGCCTCGCGCAGCGGCGTCGCATGAGTTTCCATCCATCGTTCGGTTCCTCCAAGGCCTTTGACGCGAAATTGCATCTGGCCGTTTTCCCCTTGGGTCGACCGTTCGTGGAGCGTTGCATAGGCGGCGCGGTCTGCGGGGTGGATGAAGTCCGCGACCGGCCGGTTTAGGACGTCGCAACGATTGCCCGCCTCGATCATCCGGAGTCCGGCCGGATTGATGTCCAGCAACAGGCCCGCCGGCGAAACAATTTTCACACACTCCGGTTCACTTTCAAAGATGGTGCGGAGCCGGTTCTCACTCCGTTCCATCGCCTGTTGGGAGAGGAAGAGGGAAATGAGGTTCCCGACCGATACCGCAAAGCTCTGTTCGCCATGGGTCCAGCGCCGGGCCGGACCCACCTGCTCTACACATAGAACGCCATCCAAAAT
>CAYVDZ010000476.1:0-4808 GCA_964450575.1 uncultured Opitutus sp. | reverse complement strand
ACCGAAGCCTGTCGGCGTTCTGGCGTGTCTCGACTTGCGTGGACAACACGTGCTGGCGGCGTGTCGGCAGTCGGGGCTGAAAGTCCCGGACGAAGTTGCAGTGATCGGCGTGCACAACGACGAGCTGCTCTGCGAACTTTGCGATCCGCCGTTGTCGAGTGTGATTCCCAATGCGCCGCGTGCGGGCTATGAAGCGGCGGGGTTGCTTGCGCGGGCGATGGCGGGAAAAAAGCTGGCGCTGAAACTGCACGAGATCGCACCGCTCGGAGTCGTCTCGCGGCAGTCGACCGATGTCGCCGCGGTCGGTGATACCCGGGTGGCGGAGGCGCTGCGAATCATGCGCGAGCGGGCGGGTACCGGCGCCAATGTGGGCGATATTCTACGCGTGGTGCCGATGGCACGCACCGCGCTGGAGCGGCGATTCAAGGAAGCGCTCGGGACGACGCCGCATGCTTACCTGCGAAAACTGCGCATTGAGCGCGTACAGCAGTTGCTCGTGAGCACCAGCTTGCCCGTGGGCGAAATCGCCGTCGCGACCGGATTCGAACACACCGAGTATCTCAGCGTGATGTTTCGCCGCGAGTGCGGGATGGGGCCGCGGGAGTTTCGCGCGCGCCATCGCGCAAAACTATAAACGGAGGGTGGATTGGCGTGCCGGGCAGTCGCACTCCAACTTTTTATTAGAACGCGAGGGATATATCAAAGCCAGGGTCCCGGCCCATGTTGATGAGTCCGCCCCGGGCTTGGTGGCGTCGACGACATCGCTTTGGGCAGACAAGCGTAGCCCCACCTGCGTTTTACGATTTCGCTGGCAGGGATAACCCAGTGGCCTTCTCTGGAAAGAAGATGCGTAGTTCCGGTTTGACGCCGATGAGGGCTTGGGCGCGTTGAAGCGCTTTCTTGGTGGCGAGCGTGGCATTTTCTTCGGCGGGGAAAATGTTTTCCGCGCCAATCTTATCCGCGAGCCCGCTGCGCCGCATGACGGCGGCCACTTCGCCATGCACGCCGGAGACGAGGAGGTGCCGGTTCTGGGAGCGAAGGTAGTCGAGGAGCTGAACCAGAGCCATGACGGTGGTGGCGTCCAGATGGCGGGCGTTTTTAAGGCGTAGGATGAAAACCTTGATATTGGCATCGGCCGCGAGTCGACGAACCCCGTCCTGGAACAAGTCGGCGGCGCCGAAGAACAAGTCCCCCTCTACGTGCACGATGGAAACTTGCGGGTGATTGCGCTCCGTCGGAGCGTCGATCTCCGCGAGTTGGCCACCGGTATCGAACGCGTGTTCAAGCAAGGTGGGAGCACTCGCCTTTTGCAGAAAGAGCACCAGCGAAAGGCCGATGCCGGTATAGATCGCGGTGTCGAGTTGAAGAAACAAGGCGGCGGTGAGGGTGAGCCAGAAGACCAGCGCGTCGCCGCGGGTGGCGCGGCGCACCATGAAAATTTGCGCGGGTTGGATCAGGCGGATCGCGATCACGATCAGGTACGCCGCAATGGCGGCGATGGGAATATAGGCGAGCAGCGGGGACAACAGCAGTACTAACAAAAGCACTACACCGCTGGCGATGATCACGGCCCACTGGGTGCGGCCGCCGGCCTGCAACCCGGCCGCGCTGCGCAGAAACGATGCCGAGCCGGGCATGGCGCCGAAACCGGCGCCGACCATGTTGCCCAGGCCCATGCCAATCAATTCCTGGTTCGGATCGATGTGCTGGCCGGTTTTGGTGGCGAGGCTCTTGGCAATGGTAACGGCCTCGAGCATGCCGAGAATGGCGGCGGCGATGGCGACGCTCGTGACCTTCGGCAAAAGGGCCAAGCCATCGGCGTTGAGGGGGAAACCGGTGAACAACGGCACGCCGCCGGAAATGTCGCCGAGGTCCCGGACCACGCTCACCCCCTTCTGATCAAGCGCGAGCAGCCAGCTCGCCAGTCCCGCCAGAGTAAGCATCACAAGTCCGTCCGGCCAATGGGCGCGCCAACGGCGCAGCCAGATAAGAATCAACAGACCGCCGAGGCCGACGATGGCGGTCGCGGGATTGAATTGAAAACTGAATACGCTATCGGCGAGATGGCGCAGCGTGCCAGGGAGGCTGACCTTGGTTCCCCGGGCGATGCCGAAAAGGTTTCCCAGTTGACCCGTCGCAATGAGGATTCCGACGGCGGTCGAGTAACCAACAATGACGGCACGGGAAATAAATTGAGTGACTTTCCCCAAGTCTGCGAAACCGGCAGCGAGTTGGAGGGCGCCCATTAAAAAGCCGATGATCAAGACCTTTTGGAGCGGATCCAGCGGTTCGGCCGCGAGGCTTAGTAGCGCGCCCGCTAAAATGATACTAATGGTGTTGGTAGGACCAAACACCAGGTGCCGGGAGGAACAATATAGCGAGCACAGCACCGCCCCGACCAACGCACTGCCGATCACGGCCGGCACCGGAATTCCGATCAGCAGTGAAAACGCCACGGCTTGTGGAATCGTGAGAGCGGCGATGATGACGCCTGACCGGAGGTCGGCTTTGAGGTCGGCGGTGGTAAAGGTGCGCAGGTCGCGCAGCAGCGGCGGGATAATATTGGCGCGCAGCTTACCTCCGAGCCGTTGCACGCGCTGCTCCGCGGCATCGCTCAGATCATCGAGCTCATCGATTTTGGCGGACTTGAAGAATCGTTTAATCAACGCGGATCAGCGAGGGGCAGGTGCTGGTGGGAGTTAAGGGTTGGGAGTTCACAGCTCGATCCTCCGAGCTCTTTCCCAACATGCAAGCGGGAGCGTACGTCGTTTGGATTGGAGCAACGAGGCCCCAATCCTGCAGCCTTGGCGAAGGTTCAGGCGCGGCATGTTCCGGCATCAACCCTTCGCCGGCAGAGTCCGCTGCACGATGCGGCGCGATTCGGCGACGGCTTCCTCCGTGACGCGGTAGCCTGCGATCAGTGCGGCCGCGAGAAGTGCAAATACGATCGTGCCCACGCTGAACGCGACCCGCATGGCGAAGTAAGTTTCGTCGGTCTGCGCTGCTTTTAATTCCGTCTGCCACCCGGTGAGATTCAGCGCGATGCCGGCGAGGAAGATGGACCCGGAAAGAGCGACCTTGAGCATCCAGCCAAGCACAGCGTTGAACATGCCTTCGCGTCGGGCGCCCGTGACGACTTCATCGAGGTCACAAATATCAGCCGTCATGGAAGGCACGAGCACCATTACCGCGACGAGGCCAGGAGCCATGAGGAGCGAGGGCACGACCAGCAACCAGCCCGCGTCGGGCACGTAGCAGAACCACTTGGCGACGCCGCCAAGCGCGATCGAGAGGGTGCAGAGCAGGAACGTACGCTTTTTTCCGATACGGCGCGAAAGCCACACGATGCCGGGAATGGCAAGCAGTCCTCCGAGTTGGAAACCGGTGCCGGCGATCCCTTTTAACAGCGCACCGTAGGCCATGTCGCCACCGTTGACGTAGAAAACGTTGAGATAAAATCCGGTGTTATCGATGACGAGGATGCTCGCGTAGATGAGACACTGTGCCGTGGCCAGGAGCACGAAATCGCGGCGCCTGATCGTCTCGCGCCAGCCGCGCCAGAGCGAAAGCTTCGGGCCGATGGAGACGACGGGTCGCGGACGTTCCGGCACGCGGGCGGCGGTGACTGCGCCCAGCGAGGCCACGACCACCCCAATGATTACGCCGCAGAAGCGACTGCCCGCAACGATGTTGTTGTTCGATGCGAGCAGGACGATTTTGAGCAGCCATTGGTTCACGACGCCGGACAGTTTGTGGAGCATCGACTTGGTCCCCATCAGTCGCGTGCGCTCGTGATAGTCGCGGGTCAGCTCCAGTCCCAGCGCGCCGTACGGCACGACAAAAATCGAGTAGGCAGTGGCGAGGAGGAGTGAACCGATGGCGAGCCACCAAAAATAAAACGTCGGTGAGCGGCCGTCGGGAAAGTACCAAATCCCGGCGGCGCAGAGGCCGGTGAGCAAAGCACCGATCAAGATAAACGGACGGCGGCGGCCCCAGCGCGACTGGCAGTTGTCACTGAGATTTCCGATCCACGGATCCATCACGGCGTCCCAGAGACGCGGGAGTGCAATCGCGGCACCGACCAGCACCGGACTGACGCCGAGGGTCAGGTTGAAAACGGGATTTGCGATCTGGTTGACGGAGTTGATCGCGAGATTCTCGGCGAACGCCGACGATCCGTACGCGATCCGCGTGCCGCGACTCACGATTTCCCCCGCGGGTGTTTCAGTGACCTTCGACTGCGCCGGAGGGAGTGTGACGGTCGTAATTTTCATGTCGTGGGTCCCTGGCCGAAGTCCGTCACTCCGCGGGCGAACTGCTTGATGCGGGTACGGGGAAACGGTTCGAACGGCAGCGCCTTGAGCGCGTCGTGCTCGACGGCGGGCTGCGTCAACTCACGGGCGCCAAGCACGCCGATTGCCTCTGCTCGTAGTGAAGCTGCGATTTCGGGATACTCCGCGGCGAGACACCGGGACTCCGTGGCATCGGTTTGAAGATTGAAGAGCAGCTCGCGGCCGCCGTTGGCGAGCCAGATGTATTTCCAGGCACCGCGCCGGACCATGCATTTGAAATGACGCGTGCCCGGCGTGCCATACATGCCGAAGAGAGACTCGCGGGCAGGCGCTGCGTTGGTCAGCGGCCCGAGCAGGTCGTGCCCGTCGCGCAGTTCCGGCGCGCCGCTGGCCGCGGTGGCGAGACCAAAGAGATCAGTGAGAGCAGCGAGTCCGTTGAAACGCGTTCCGGCCGGCACGTGGCCGGGCCAGCTGACGAGAAACGGGATGCGACAGGATGCCTCGAAGAAACTCTCT
>CAYVDZ010000475.1:0-4808 GCA_964450575.1 uncultured Opitutus sp. | reverse complement strand
CCTCCCAGCCGGCGAGGGTCTTGCCGTCAAAGAGGTCGGCAGCGATCAGAGGTAAGGTGGCACAAAAGCCTGCGAGGAGGAAGAAAGCGGCACAAAAAGATTTGTGAAGAGTCATGCGGGGAATCGAAGGGACGGAACTCTCTGAGGGAAAAGATCTATTTCGCAATGGCGACCATCGCCGACGGACGGGCGACAGATACCGCTTTGAAGCGTCGCGTCAGTGCGGAAAGTGACGATTCAACTGCCATGCGCTCCAGGCTGCTCGCACCGACGAATCCGATGGCATCGGTTCGTTCGATGATAAACTGCGCGTGCTCCGGGGTAAGGATCGGGCCGCCATGGCTCAGATAGAGAATATCGGTCCGGCCACTCGCCCGGGCGCCCTCGATGATACGTTGCGTCCAGGCCGCCGCTTCGTCGAGCGCCACAGCGGCGCCGCTGACGCCGATCGAGCCGCCGATGGTGGTGCCGCAATGCGCGATGATGGCGTCGGCGCCAGCGTCCGCCATTGCGTGGGCTTCGTCAGGGGTACTCACGTAGACGATGGTAAAGAGTTCCATGCGGCGGGCGAGCGCGATCATCTCCACCTCTTTTGCCACGCTCATCCCGGTTTCCTCGAGAATGTCGCGGAAACGCCCGTCGACAATGCAATGCGTCGGAAAGTTGTTCACGCCGCTGAACCCCATGTCCCTCACTTTGCCGAGCCAATGCCACATCCGGCGGCGCGGATCCGTCGCATGCACGCCGCAGACTACGGGAATTTCATCCACCACCGGCAGGACCTCGTATTCACCAATCTCCATGGCAATGGCGTTGGCATCGCCGTAGGCCATGAGGCCTGCCGTCGACCCGTGGCCCGCCATCCGAAAGCGACCGGAGTTATATACTATCAGGAGATCGGCCCCACCCTTCTCGATGAATTTCGCCGAGATGCCGGTGCCAGCACCCGCGGCGATGATCGCTTCGCCGCGCGCCACCGTCGAGCGCAGGCGATCGACGACTTCTGTGCGGGTATACGGGTTTCCCTTTCCGGTCCATGAGTTGGGCATAGAGTGAATAGCGATAGCATTTAGCTGGAGACCTGATCCACGACAATGACGCGCGCGAGTCGGGGCATAACCACGCCCACGGCCGCCTGGTGGACCGGGTGCGGGAGGTAGGCATCGCGCGCGGCGACATTCTCAAAGATAAACATAAAACTATGAGTGAACCCATCGTTGAGACCTTCCGTGCTGATGTCCGGCGACCAGTTGAAACCGAGAATGCCGGGAATCGCTTCGGGCAGTTGGGCGAGGGTGCGACGGACCAGTTCAATGTCGCACGCCGTGCACTCGGGCTTAAACTGGAAGAGGGCGATATGATTGACGCGGGACATGGAGGGGTGATGAATTCACTATAGGTTCATTGTCCACACTTTTAACAATCACGATAAAGCACATTAGAACTTCCCGCGCACCCCAAAGTTGAAGCGCCGCTGGCCAGCCCAGACCTGACCAGGAAAAATTCGATCACCTGCACCCAGCAGCTGGTACGACGGACGTTCCGTAAGATTGTCGATCGCAAAGAAAACTTCCGCACTCTTGCGCCAACGATACACAAAATTAAGGTCGATTTTCTCGCGGCGGGGATTTTTTGTTACCAACCCTGGATTCGGATTCGAACCAGCGAGGAAACCAGCCTGTTGATTATATCGGGCCAGCATAAAGAACTTTCCCTTCGTATATTCACCCACGATATTCCAGGCCCGCGGAACAAATCCGGGAACTTGGGATGAACCGATACTCGTATCACCCCCATAGTTTCCTTCTGCCCGGAGAACGGTCAGATTCCCCTTGAAGGTGAACAACCCCACCACCCGGGGGATAAAGTTTAGTTGCTGCACCAGGTTGAACTCGGCTCCCTGGACCTTGGCGAAACCGCCATTAATCGAAGTCCGGAGCTGATAGCCGACATATTGATCGCCGAACTCGAAACCCGGCGAAACCGTTGCAATTTGTCTGACAATATGGTCGTTGATGTCCTTACGAAACAACCCGATCGAAAGCACGCCCACCGGCTCGGAGAAATATTCGAGACTCAAATCATAGCTGTTGGCCGTTTGCGGCCGGAGACCCGTATTATTGATAGTAACGACATCATTGATATCGTCGATCGTCGTGTTGGGCACAATCGCCCCATAACCAGGCCGACCAATACCGGTGGAGAAACTAGCCCGCGCCTGCAAGTTCTGGCCCAAAGTATAGATCGTGTGGATACTCGGAAACAAGTTGTCGTAGCTCCTCGAACTGGAAACAGGTCGACCACCGTTGATAATCGCGCGCTGGAGCGGATCCGGGACCTGTGCCGCTGTCGCCGTCGGCTGGTCGCGCAACAATCCTACTCCGCTGACCTTGGTTTCCTCCCAGCGCACTCCGGCGAGAACACGGAGCTTTCGCCAGTTGGACTCGGCCATGAGGTACCCGGCCGTAATCTCCTCTTTTGCTTCGAAATTGCCCTGAATGTCTCGAAAGGCATTGCCGTAGGCATCATCCAGCCAAAGTTGAGGCTGATCGTAATAGCTTCGGTTCAGGGCCGGGATATCGAGCAGGAAAGGCCGACGGTTACCGGCGTCATTATTACCGCTCACCGCCGGCCCGGAATTGGCAAAGCGACTGAGTCGGTCGTCGCTCCGACCGGTGGCAGGGTTGATCCCCAGCACGCGGTCTTCTCCGACAAAGGCCCGCTGATGACTACGGCTATAGTGAAGGCGACTTTGCGTGTTGAAGTTAATGCCAGCTTTCACCGTTGTCGGAATCGGCAGAGAAAATTCGCGTTTGAGGTCAGCACGCATGCCCCGGCGTTTATCATCAACGTAAATCCGGTGCTGCTGGACAACTCCAAGTTGATAATTGTCGGGATTGAAGACGTCTTCTTCATTACCACTGGTGATCCGGATCGAGGGGAAGAGACTGTCACCGGAGGCATCGATCACATACGCCGGGCGATAAACGGGCAGGAGCGTCGCGTTTGCGACGGCGTAGTCGATCGTTCCCTCCAAAAGGACGTTGGTGATCGCTCGAGAGAGAAACGCATTGTAGCTCACATTCCATCGCTCTCCCCGGTGCTTACCCTCCAGTGAGAGGGAGTCGGTCTTAACCGCGGGGTTGTTGTTATTATGCCCAACGGTGACGGCTGCGGTGCCGTAGCTGCGGACGTCGGGCGTCCAGTTGGCGGCTGGCACTGCAGCGCTAAACTGGGTCGTCAGTCCTTCCGTGATCTCAAGCCAGTCGTCGTGCTTGAATTTCAGTGCGAATTCGTGCTTGCCGCCCCGGCGGTGATCAAGCGTGACCGCCCAGTTTTTCCGGTAGCGGAAACGATCATTCTCGATGGTGGAATTATTATTGGGGAGGAAACCGTAGTTCGCATTCGAAACTATATTCTGCGTCGAACGGAGCTGGTTCGTCGCCTCTTTGTTGATACCTCCAGTTACATAGACTCCCCAGTCACGTTTGGGACCAAAGATGTCGTGATACGTCAATTGGATGTTCGGAGTGGGTCGGGTAACATAGCCGCTCCTCGTCTCCACATACTGTCCGCCGATCCGATACTCAAAATTTCCCGCGGCCTTGGGATAATCGAGGGCGGTCTTCTGAACCAGATTAACCAGACCTCCAATCGCGTCAGCGGGTCGATCGGGCGTCAAAGCCTTTACGACCTCGGCGGTCTTGATATTGTTGGTGTTGGTGGTCGATAAAACGCCCGACCGCGAAGTCACGGCGCCGTTGATCCCGGGAGTCGCGAAGGTGTTACCGTCGAGTTGCACATTATTGAGTGAGGAATCGATGCCGCGGACCGAAACGCGGTCCACCTCGTTAAAGAAAAGCGAGCCAGTGACACCTGGGAGCAGTTGAAGCAACTCGGCCGGATTATCATTGTTGAGCATACCATACGACTGGATATCGACCACGTTCTTGACGTTCGGCGCGTTCCGTTGCTCGGTAATGGCCAGTGCATCGGCACTTCGGTCAGCCGTGACGGAGAAGGTGCCCATCTTGACCACGTCTTCCCTGAGAATGACGGACACGTTGGCCGATTCCCCGGCCGCAACAACCACGCGGGCGGTGCCGGGATTCATGCCTGTATAACTAATCCGCACGACATATTCTCCCGGTAACATGTCTCCAAAGTCGAACTCCCCGCGGCGATCGGTCGAACTGACGCGATTGGTTCTGTCGATTGTGACTGTTGCGCCTTCAATAAAGACACTTTCGTTACTGTTGGTAACTACGCCTGTGATCCGTCCGCTGCCCGTCTGCGCCATCGCCAACGAGCTCAAGAGTGAAAAGGCGATCGCAAGCAAGGCGGGATATTGACGGATCGACGAGGGTCTGAGAAACAGTGGAGTTTTCATCTTTTATGGGGTGATTGACTTAATGATCTTTTCGGCACCAACGGGATGAAGGCAGGGCCGCGAGAGACTCGAACGAGGAAGACAATGGGCCATTCAGACGGCCAAAAGAAAGATTCCGTCTCACACCAACTCACGACGATTTCACACCTTCCCTGAAAATGTTTATGTGTTCCAGATTATGGTACATAGTCCCTTTTAACGCCGAATGATTGCCGCTCGCACCGGGGTGTGCCTGCGGTCATAGCCCGCAACGATTGCATTGGGGAGCGCCCACCGGATTTCGATGGATAGCAACTCCCACTCGACCCGCGTTTCTACTCTAAGAGCAAGGTACGTCGACTGGTGAAACGGCGCGCTTCGCCGGTCAGCGGATCCTGAAAGGCGATGGACTTTGCGAGCAACTGCAGAGGTTTGGCGT
>CAYVDZ010000474.1:0-4809 GCA_964450575.1 uncultured Opitutus sp. | reverse complement strand
ACTTTTTGGCGGCGGCAGTAGCGGCGGCAGCGGCAGCCCGGGCGGCGGCCTCTGCGGCTTTGTCGGCGGCGTCAATCCGCTCAAGTACCCCGGCGAGATTGCGACGGTTGTCTTCGGCTTTTTTAACGTACTCACGGAGGAATGCCTGCTCATCGACGGTCTGCTTACGCTCGGCTTGCACCTCGACGATCTCCTTCTTCTCGATCTCGATCTCCTTCTGAAAGCGTTTGACGGTCGCTTCGAATTTATCGGCGTCACGAGCGGCTTTTTCGCGGGCTTGGCGGGCGTTTTCCCGTTCTTCCTTGTCGCGAGTTTCCTTCTCGTCACGGAGCTTCTTCTCAACCTTGCGCTTCTCTTGAAGTTCGATGGCCGATTTCACGGCGACCTCGCGGTCTTGAAATTCCTTGCGGAGTTTCGCGTCTTTGGCTTCGCGAGCGATGCGTCCTTTGTCCACTCCGCGCTGCTCGAAATCCTTATGGGCGTTCCAATAGAAACCAAAGAAAAACACCAGCATTGCGACAAACGGAACAATAAAATAGACGTAACTTTTCTTCATGGGATAAGTGTTAGGCTCAGGTGATGGGCTCAGGCTTTCTTCTGAGGGGCTTTCTTGGCATCTTTGACTTCTTGGGATTCTTGGTTGGCCTGACGTTCAGCGAGAGACTCCATAACAACAGTACGAAGTTTTGGGAACTGAGCGTCTTTTTCTGCTTCTGGGAACGTCTCGGCTATCTTGATGGCTCGTTGAGATTCGTCCAAATCACCCAACTCGTAGGCTGTATACGCTATCAGGTAGTGAACGGAAAAGGGTTTGGTACTTTCGAAGTTTCCTTTCTCGATTGCCGCCTTCGCGTGGCGCAGGGCTTCGCGAGGTTTCTCTATTTGCAGATAGATCTGAGCAAGCTGGAGTTCAATTTCACCGTTCTTCGGGAACAGCTTGGCTGCTTCCTCCAGAACTGAGATGGCTTCCTTATTCAGATTCGCTTCGAGGTAGTAGCGTCCAAGGACGCGCCAGTTATTTGGCTCGGACTCGATCTTTCCGCTCTTCATGCCCGTGTAGAGAAGCTCTGTACCCTTGGTGAACTGGTTCGCCATCAGGTAAAGCGAAACCAAATTCATATTGTCCTTCGGCGTATTGAGGAAGCCGAGTGCGAGGGCTCGTTCGGCAGTAACAATCGCGCGGACAAGATACTCGCGGGAGAGCGTCGGGTCTTCCCTGGCTTTGTCCGAAAGCTGAAGGTAACTCGCCATCAACAACTGCCAGAAATCCTTTTTATTCGGAGACTGCTTGAGGAGCAGCTCAAGAATTTCAGTGGAGCCTGCCAGGTCGTTTTGCTGTTGCTGCAACGTCAGGAGAAGCTGGTAGAATCCTTCTCTTGGTTTAATTGCACTCGACAGACCTTTTTCGACAATCGTGCGCGCTTCTTTCAGAGCGGCCTGATCGACATTGTTCGGATCAGCGACTGCCTTGTAATAGAGAATCGAGGCATAGGCCATCATGTTCTCCGGGGTGGGCTTGGGCGTCTTCTCGAAGAACCGGCGGAAATACGTGATGGATTTCCCAAAATACTCCTGTTGGAGCTTGGGGTCCTTGCTTTGCGAACCTTCTTGCGCGTAAAGCTGCGCCAGCAGCGATACCGTTTCCAAGGTCTGCTTTTCTGGAAAGTACCCGGCCTTGTCGGAAATTTGGATCGCACGCTCCCAGGGTGGAATGGCTTTTCCAAACTCGTTCGTCATCGCATAAATCTTGGCCTTCATATCCAGGATCAACGCTTCATCATAGCTTTCGGGAACCACCTGTACTCCGTTTAGCAATACGAGCATGCCGGCGTAGTTTTGGGTGTCCTGGAGCGGCTTCAGCTTTCCAAAGGCCTCCTGGGTTTTCTCACTAACGCTATGTTCCTTCTTCGGTTGGGCATTGCTAATCCCAGCGGAGAGGATGATCGCGGCGGCTAAACTTGCCGCGCGGAGGCGGCGTAGAACTGAAATGGAGCTTTGAGACTTCACGACGGGTTATTCCTCGTTGAGGGTGAAGACGATCGGCACCTGCATGTGGGTGGGAACGTCGCGACCGCCTTTGCGGCCCGGTTTGAATTTCCACTTGCTGACAGCCTGAATGGCACTTGCCTCGAACTCACGTTGGGAGGAGCGAATAGCGTAGGCGTTCTGAACGTCACCACTGGTATCGACAATGAAGTCGACGACTACCTCGCCGGCGATTCCAGCGCGACGCATTTCGAAGGGATATTGCGGACGGGCTTGGAAACGTGGAACGGGGATCTGGTCCAACATGGAGATGTCGAATACCTTCATGCCGCGGAACATGTTTGGATCCCGGATTTCGGGAACAATGTTCATGTTAGCCGAGATGGTTACATTGTCGGGTGGCGGTGGTTGGATCTTTTGAACAAATGAGTCAGGCGTCGCGAGTTGCGGCACATCTTGCTGCATGGGAGGAGCCAGATCGAGCGGAACAACTTCTTCGTTCGTCTCGACGATTTCTGGCTCAATTTCCTCCATGGGAGGCATCTCGAGGAGCTGGATCTTTTCTTCTACTTCCTCGACCTTCACCACCGGTGGCTTCTCGGGTACGAGCCGATCGCCAAAGAGAAGTGCAAGGTGAAGGCCGACTGAAATTAGGATGCCGATGATGAGATCGCGACTCATGATAGTTACGGGTTAGCGGGCAGTCTGGCTTGAGACGGTTTCGACGGAGACTTGCTCGATACCCGCTTTCCGGATTTCGTCTAGGGCAAATACAGCCGCCCCGAAACGGGCGCGGTTGTCACCGCGAACGAGAACACGTGCCGATGTATTGAAGGTATTCCGATAGTCGCTGAGCCGGGGAGCAATCTCGCTGGGTGAAACCAGTTCGGGTTGCGTATTCATTCCGACTTTCCAGTAGTAGGTACCTTCGTCTGACACCTGGAGGTAGAGGGTCGTGTCTTCCTTGGGCTGCTGCGCGGTCGGATCGGCCTTGGGCAGGGTGACCGGAATCGATGTGATGCGGCTGAGCGAAAGGGTAAACAATACGAAGGTGGCAAGAAGGAAGAAAATGACATCGATCAACGGGATGATTTCGATGCGCGCCTTCTTTTTGCCTTCCTGTGCTTTAGGACTGGAACCGGCCATGGAGATTGTGGGTTAGCCGTGACGCCTCACTGGCCGGCGGGACGAACTTTGGTTTCGATAAAGATTTTCTGAAAGCCTGTTTTCCGAGCTTCGTCGAAGACGTAGAGCGCTGCATTGAAGTAGGCACCCTCGTCACCATTGATTAGAATCCGACCATCGGGCTCCGCGGCTTTGTAGGCACGGAGACGATCGATGAATTCAGCCAAATTAACGAAGTCCTTGTTCCAAGCGATGGTACCGGCATCTGTCACCGAGATGGTGACAGTGCCTGAAGGGTCCCGAGGTTCTCCGGTTTCTGCTTGGGGAAGCATGATTCCGGTGATACCGTCGGACTTGTTCAGCGAGAGCGTGAACAAGACGAACGTCGCGAGCAGAAAGAAGATAACGTCAATGAGCGGAATGATCTCAATGCGGGCTTTCTTTTTGCCGCCACTGCTTGCACCTGATGATCCGGCCATAGTTTGAAAGGGCTTCTGCTGGTTCGACGCGCGGGGAGACTAATTCTTAGAAAAGAATTAGCGATTGAAGGGGACGGTTGTTTCGCCCTTCTTGAGGAGAATCTCCAGAGCGTGCGACACGTCGGCCACTTCCTGCTTCGCCTGTTCGGCGCGAGCAATCAAGTAGTTGAACGGGAAGAGGCCGATTACGGCGACCGCGAGACCGGCAGCTGTGGCGATAAGCGCTTCAGCTACACCACCGGTGATGGCACCGGCGGCTGCTCCGACGTCGCCACCACCCAGAGCTCCGAAGGTACGCATCATACCTGTGACCGTACCCAGAAGACCGAGGAGAGGAGCGGCGGTGATACAGGTGTCGAGTGTCGCAATACCCTGGCTGAATCGCCCGAGTTCTTGACCCGAGGCGCGAATGAAGGCGTTGGAAAGCGAGTAATCGCGGTTGGTCAAGCTGTAGACCAGGATCTTGGCGATGAAGTCCTTGCTCTTACGTCCGATCGCCAGGGCGCCCTCGATGTCGCGGCGCTCTACGGCTTCGAGCATCTTCTCAACGACTTCTGGTTCGCGGCTAGCGTTTTCGCGGATGATGAACAGAATACGTTCCACTACCACTGTCATCATGAGGAATGATACGAGGATCATTGGCCACATGATCCATTCGCCCATGATGAAAAGGTCCATCAAGGAGGCGTCGCCGAGCAGAATCGCGAGGGGGAGACTTTGGATGATCATAGGATGAAAAACGGTTTAGAGCAGAAGTGTTGGGTTTGAAGAAAGAAAAATTCGAGGATTCGCGAAGAAGCTGAAACGGTACTGGCCATTTCCGCCTCGGCAGCGAAGGGCTATTGCCAATTACTTATAACTAGGCCAATTGCAGTTGTTCCTTTTGCAGGAAGCATGCCGAGCGATTTAGCTTTGAGTATCAAAAAGGGCGAAATTTTTCAGCTTCGTGCTGAGGGGAATTTTGGGGGGGGAATACAGGAGATCGCGAACTAGGGTTTATCAAAAGTTGGCTGTCAACTTACTTTGTTTGGAGGTTAGTCGGAAATTTATTTTTGCAATGCGCTCAGGTGAAAACCCGATGCGTCCGGAGCGCAAACGTGGCAGCCATGAGTGGTACATTGCCCGACTTAGGCGGTTTTGTAACGCGGTGAATTTTAAGAAGGTTGGCTGCCCGACTAGGAGTCGAACCTAGACAAACGGAGTCAGAATCCGTTGTGCT
>CAYVDZ010000473.1:0-4816 GCA_964450575.1 uncultured Opitutus sp. | reverse complement strand
AACCCTCGGCGCCTTTCGGACCAAGCGAATCCATTTTCTTCAAATCATGGAGTGCGGTGCTGGCCACGCGTTCGTTGCCTGCTGCCATCCCGGCCGTCCACCGGTCTGCCATCATAACATTCCTGAAGTACTGCAAGGATGCGCGGTGCCCCGCAACCGTCGTGGGAATCTAAACATTATTGCAGGACGGGCGGTGAAGTTCGAAGCGAAACGGGAGTGTTTCTATTGCATCGTTTCAGCATAGCCAAGGCTCGAGGCGACCGCGGCGAACCATTCCTTCCGCGTCGCCGCGTCCCGCTTCCGGTCAGTACGCACCTCGAGCACGCGCACGCCTTGGGCCGGCAATGTCGAGATCATTTCCATATAGTGAACCCAATCTCGGACCAAGGTGTGCGTGACTCCATACGCCCGGCACAGCGTCTCGAAATCCGCTTCCTGCGGCGTCGCAAAAAACTCTTCGAACGGCGGCTCGAACTGCGCAATGGGGAGGTGTTCGAAGATTCCGCCGCCTCGATTATTGATCAGCACGATGGTGAGCGAACCCTTGAATTTAGGTCTCAATAAAAATCCGTTAGTGTCGTGCAACAAAGCCAGATCGCCGGTGAGCAGCACGGTCGGCTTTCCGCTCGCATGCGCGACTCCGAGTGCGGTCGAAAGCGTGCCATCGATCCCGTTCGCCCCGCGATTACACAGCGGACGCACCCGGCGCGAATTGGACGGCCAGAAATACTCCATGTCCCGCACCGGCATGCTGTTCGCGAGCATCAAAGGCGTTTCCTCCGGGAGATGCTGCGCGAGCAACCAGGCCGCCTTGCCTTCGAACAGGCCCGACATCGCGGCCAGCCGTGCATCGAGCGCGGCCCGGGCCTTGCGTTCGTAGCCGGTCCACAACTGCTGATATCCATTCGGTTCATCCAGCTCCGGGAGGCGTTGCACCAGCGGCAACAACGAATAGAAACGCTGAGTCCGGCCATGCAACGCATCGCGGTTGTCGACCCGCGACGATTGCAGGAACACGCGCGCTCCACTTGCCTCGATCCAACTGCGCACCACCTTGCTTGTCGGCCAGCCGCCGACGCAGAGGACGACTTCCGGAACGAGCCTCTCGGCCGCGGCCGCATGGCGCAGAATTGTATCCGCTGTCGTTATACCATGCGGAACCGTCTCCCCAAAATTTCGCAGCGGGGACAACCCGTCGGTGATGACGGGCCAGCCCAGCTTGCGTGCGAGCGCCGCAACGAGCGCGGCAAACGCTTCCGTATCCGGACGCTGCTCCGGACCGACCACAATCACGCCATGGACTTCCGGGATCAGATGCGGGACCAGTCCCGCGCCCGCTTCATCGGTCGGGCCGATCGGGCGGACATGCCCGAAAAAGTGCTCCCAATCGATGCTATGAGCGACACCGCCGGCCACTTCGTCGTCACCCACCGGCACGAGTGGATCACGAAAGGGTATGTTCAGATGCACGGGGCCACCGCCGGGGTGGAGCGTGCGCTCGATCGCATGCATGGTCGTCTGCCGCAGATAGCGTAACATCGCCTCACTCGCCACGGGCACGGCCAGCTCATGATAATAGGACACGAACCCACCAAAGAGTTTCTGTTGGTCGATGGTTTGCCCGGAGGCGCAGGCCCGCATTTCAGGCGGCCGATCAGCGGTCAGGATCAGCAAAGGCACGCCACTTTCATGCGCTTCAATCACGGCCGGGAAGTAATTGGCCGCCGCCGTTCCGCTCGTACAGAGGAGCACGACCGGGCGGTTTCGTTCCTTGGCGAGGCCGAGTGCAAAGAATCCTGCGGAGCGCTCGTCGAGTACCGGAATAGCCTCGATCTCCGGCTGCGTCGCAAATGCCAGAGTTAAGGGCGTCGACCGCGAACCAGGAGAGATGACCACGTGACGAACTCCAGAACGGCGCAGCGTTTCAACGAGGACACTGGCCCAGAGGGAATTCGCGGTGCGAGGATCGATCAACATCGGAAGCGCTTGAGCTAGGGCATCGATCGTTGAACCGCAACTCAACTGTGGGAAAGGCTTTTATTCGGTCGATCCAAAATGAGTGGAAGCCCGAGCCGGATTTCCCTGTCCAATTCTCCGTTGTCTCTGTTTCCTCCTGTAGAATGGTCTTGGGAAAACCGAATACAGTCGGACTTTTCACAGGAGGTGGCAAAGAACGCAGAGGCAGAACCCAATGTAGAACCCCGATTTTTCTACGCTTCCCGCTTTTCCAATTTCCCAATTTTCCTACCTCCGCCGTTTCTTCTTTCTACTTTCTCCCAGTTTCTTCTTTGCCCGCATTCTTCTTTTGCGGAAGCGACCCAAGCCATTCTGATTTTTAACCGCAGATTACGCAGATTCTGCGGATATTCGGAAAATGCAGATTTGGCAGGTCAATGGATCGAGTCCCACGCCAATTAATCGAGCTCCCGCAACCATCCGCTCCCTCCGCGTCATCTGCGGTTGATTGGGTTTTTTGATAAAGCAGGCCGCGTGCAAACGCGGGCTCTAAGCCCTACGCTCGACACCCGAGATTTCCGCTTTCCCAATTCCCCGATTTTCCAATCAGCACCGATTCAAACCATCCCAAAACCTTCAACGAGATCCGCGGGCTCATCGTCGGCCTCCATCGGATACTGTTCCACGAAGGTGGCGAAGTCCACCAGTTCAAACCGTCCATCCCAGTGCTCGACGATGGCCGTAAGGGACTCCACCCAGTCGCCGGAATTGAGATAATGCACATCCCCAATATACTTGTCGGCGGGCGTATGAATATGGCCACACATGACCCCCACACAGCCCCTCTGTCGCGCCAACTGGACGATATGATCCTCGAACTTCGAGACATGACTCACCGCTTCCTTGACCCGCGCTTTGATCGCCCGGCTAAGCGACCAATATTCTTTTCCCCGCCACGCCCGCCAGGCATTATACAATCGATTCAACCGCAACAGAGCCCGGTAGCCCCAGTCTCCAAGATGGGCGAGGAAAACAAAATTCTTCGTGATCGTATCAAAGATGTCGCCGTGCAGCACGAGATATCGTCCGTGTGACGTCTCGTGCACATGATCCTCCACAATGCTGAGGTTCTCGAAGTCGAGCGGAAGAAATGTCTCGAGAATGTCGTCGTGATTACCACGCAAATACACAACCTGGGTGTCGCGCTTCTCCAGCTTCTTCAGCACAATCCGGACAAACCGGGTGTGGGCCTTGCTCCAGCTCCCGCCCCGGCGGAGGTGCCAGCCATCAATGATGTCACCGTTGAGGATCAACTTCGTGCACCGCGTGTGACGCAGGAAGTGGTTCACCTCGCGAACTTTTGAATCCGCCGTGCCAAGATGCACATCGGAGAGGATGATGGTGCGCACATGGAGTTTCATGGTAATTGGAGGGCAAACCGCCGCACCGCACAGTTCATACTCGGAACCGCCAGCGAGCCCTGCGGCACGAGTACGCGCAGGCTGCGCGGTTTCACAACCACCTCCACTCTCGCGCTGGTGTGATGTGTTTCGCCGTCAGTGTGAATGAGTCCCGGAACTGCGCGCTCAATGAGAAAACGGGATCCGCAGATTCGTGTCACGTGCGGACTCGAATCGAGATTCCCGAGAAAGAGCCGCGGCACCAGCATCGCCGCACGAGCCAGCCCGACCGCTTTGATCGCGACGAGATCAAGGCGACCATCGTCAACCCGCGCTCCCGGGGCGATAAGGGCATTGTTGCCGTATTGATCGGAATTCGCGATCGCGATCAGCAACACCTCCAGCGTCTCCCTCCGCCCTGCGCTGCTGATTACACACGTCTCGGAGGGCAATTCCCGCAGGGTTGTCCATGCGACCCGCGCATAGCCCGAAAGCCCGCGGCGGCTGAGCCGGTTGAAGCGCCGGCTCACGTCCGCGTCCAGACCAAGCCCCATGGCATTGCAGAAGGTATGGCCATTCGCACTGCCTGTATCCACGAACGCGATGCGTGCACCGATTCCACTGACAAGCCGCAGTGCGCCCATGGTTGAGCGAGGGATCCCCAGGTGCCGCGCCAGACCGTTTCCCGAGCCGCAGGGAAGCAAACCAAGTGTCGCCGGGGAATCGATCAAACCTTGCGCGACTTCGTTCATCGTCCCGTCACCGCCCACCGCCACCACCAATTCGTGGCCGTCATGGACGGCGGTCCGCGCCAATTCGGTAGCGTGCCCTGTCCCTTCGGTCATGGCTACGTTCGCCTCGAGTGACCGCGACGCAATGAAGTCGCGAATTACCGCCACCAAGCCTGGGCGGCGAAGGTTTCGACCGGAGCAGGGATTGAATATAAATCGAATCTTCATGGAAGAAGGCGACTCTCTCGCTCGGACAACCGCGTGGGTCCTGATTCCAATTTTCCCGGGGAGCACGGCAAAGAAGTGCCGGCGGATCCGCCCATCGCCAAAAGGTGCTCCGCAATATCGTGCGCAGCGAATGGCCGCGAGAGCGTCTCCCCGGCCCGGCGCCACTGCCACCAGACACCTCCACCGCCCGCAAAAGCCCGCGCCAACTCGGCGAGTACACGTTCCGGCGTATCGGCAAATGCTCCAATTCCGTGCCGGCGCAACAACTCGTAGTTTCCTTCCTCCTGCCCAGGGACGATCTCATTGACGATCATCGGGCACCCCGCCGCCAACGCCTCCTGAGTCGTCGCCCCCCCCGCCTTGCTGATCAGAACGTGATGTGAGCGCAGGAGCCGTGGAATCTCATCCGTCCAGCCAAGGATGCGGGTGGGAGCCGAGCGCCGGAGCGCCAGGGTGCTCAGCTCCCCCTGTAAAGCCTCGTTTCTCCCTACTGCACAGGTC
>CAYVDZ010000472.1:4545-4842 GCA_964450575.1 uncultured Opitutus sp. | reverse complement strand
GTCGCCGTAGGTGCCGAGCGCCGGTTTGAGATCGTCCACCGCCAGCAGGAGAACATTGGGCCGGGCTGCCGCGCCATGCAGCAGGCTGGAAAGGCCGAGCGCGCACAGAAGGAGGGAGAGACCCGGAAGACGATAGGTGCGGAGGAATGTCATTGAGGGGTTCTGATTTTTATTGAGAAACGTCGTTTCTGACGCCGGAGCCGGGCTGAGACTCGAGAGCTCGGATAAGGTGGGGTGGCGGGGCTTGGAGGCAGCGGACGAAGGACCGTGATCCGCGCAAATCGTCGAAGGCGAAAG
>CAYVDZ010000472.1:3288-4535 GCA_964450575.1 uncultured Opitutus sp. | reverse complement strand
GACTGACGATTTTACACCAAGCGCGGCGGGTCCGCGCAAAGGCAGAAGTCCTCGACGCGCAGTCTGGAGAACTCGCCCGTCACCGTGCTTTCGCGGGCATCAAGCCCTGGCCGATGAACCACGCTTCGCACCGGTCTGCCCAGGAGGTGACCGGGGAGTCGGCGACCGGTCGCAGACCGTAGCCGTGTCCACCATTCTGATACACATGCAACTCGGCCGGCACCCCGGCCCGGCGCAGGGCCAGGAACAGCTGCACGCTGTTCTCGCTCGGCACCCGGTCATCCGCGGCGTGGACGAGGAAGAAAGGGGGCGTTGATTTCGTTGGGGCGAGCTCCGGCTTGAGTTCGCGCGTGTCGTCCGAGACGAGGGAGCCTGGATAAACCAGGACCACGAAGTCGGGTCGAAACGAAACTTGGTCGGCCGCGTCGACGCCTTCGTAGAGTCGCTGGGTGGGCTGAAGCGCGACATGGGCAGCAGGGAAGCCGCCGGCGGAAAACCCGAGGGTGCCGATACGATCGGGCGCGAGGGACCACTCGGCCGCCCGGCTGCGGACGAGGCTGAGGGCGCGTTGGGTGTCCTGCACCGGAGCGAGCCAGCGGTTTTCGCGGGTGCGGGTCGGCACCCGATATTTCAACACGGCGGCGGCGATACCCTGGGCGTTGAGCCAGGCGGCGACTTCCGTGCCCTCCAGATCCCACGCGAGGATGGTGAAGCCGCCTCCCGGACACACCACCACCATGCTGCCGTTGCGTCGCTCGGATGGCGGCAGATAGACGTGTAGTTGAGGCTTCGATACGTTGCCCGGTTTGATGATCCGGCGGCCCGCGATCAGGCGGTCCGTGGGTTTGGTCAGATCGGCCTCCGCCTCCAAGGCTGCCGCCGCCGGTTCGTCCGGGGGCGAGCCGGGCCAGAGGTCGATGATGGCGGTGGGTTCCGCCGCGGAGGAACTGAACGTCACCGCGCCGAGCAGAACCAGCGAGGCGAGAAGGTGGCCGGCGCGGGTCGCGTATAGTTTAAATTCGGATACAAAGTACATCAGAGGAAGTGGCTGCGTTGAAGGCGGAGGTCAGGACGGCGCGGACCGCGCTAAATTTGAGGACTGTGGCCGCGTCTCTTCAGAGGCGGCTCACGGTAAGTTCGGCCGGCGCCGTCGCCCCCCGGAGATCGAAGCCCCGCGGCGTAGGGCCGCATCAACTACGCCGGAAATGATCGTTCAGGCGAAATCGAGGCCGCGCATCGTGCCGGTC
>CAYVDZ010000472.1:0-3278 GCA_964450575.1 uncultured Opitutus sp. | reverse complement strand
ACCCATGCGTTGGAGCATCGACACAAACAGGTTCGGCAGCGGGTAGTTGCGCTCGCGATCGAACGCCAAGTGCTGGCCATGCTTGAAGCCGCCGCCGGCGAAGATGGTCGGCAGGTTCGTCGTGGTGTGCGCGTGCGCGTTGCCGAGATTTGAACCATATAGAATCATGGTTCGATCAAGCAGGTTATCTCCGTCTTCACGCACTGCTTTCAGATCGGTGAAGAGGCCATGAAGCAGCTTCATGTGCCATTCGTCGATGGCCTTCAGTTGCGAGAGTTTCGCCTCGGATTTGCCGTGATGGGAAAGGTTGTGATAACCATCGCTCACGCTCGTGCCGTCGAGTTCGATCGCGGGCGAGTTGACACTGTCGAGCAGCAGCGCGACCACGCGGGTCGAGTCGGTTTCGAACGCGAGCCGGGCGAGATCATACATCAGCCGGACCTTCTCCATATACTCGCGGGGACTCGCGGGGTCGAGGGGCACCGGAGCGGTGACGGATGGCTTGGGCCGGCGTTCCCATTCCTTGGACGCCGTCATCCGCTGTTCGAGTTCGCGGACACTGGTGAAGTATTGATCGAGGCGTTCGCGATCGCGGCTGCCAATCTTCCGCTGCAGGGAGCGAGCTTGATCGCCCACGGCATCCAGGATGCTCTGGCCGAGTTCGAGTTTCCTGACCTGATGTTCGGTCTCCGCGACGGTCCCTTGAATGAACATCCGCTTAAACACATCCGAGGCTTTTTCCTCACACGGAATCAACACCCCCGACTCGGTCCATGAAAGACTACGCATGCCCTGCTGGACATTCACGCCCAAGTTGAGCGAAGGGAAACGCGTTTGGTGTCCGATCCGTTCCGCCATGTATTGATCGAGCGAAATGGTATTGCGGAAACCGCCGCTTCCGGGATGAGGGGCGGCGGTGAGGAAGCAATTGTCCGCGGGGTGCCCACCGTCGACGTCGGGATGCGAAACCCCGCTAAAAACGCTGAACTGGTCGCGGTGCTCGCGCAGCAAATCGAGATAGGGCGAAGGCGTATAGCCGTGACCGGTGTCTTGCGGGAAGAAGTAGTCGGGCAGCAGGCCGAGATTATTGCAGATCGCGAGCATCCGGCGCGGCTTGCCGTCCGCCATCGCCGCGGCTCGCGCGGCGGCTCCCCCGAACACTGGTTGCATGGAGTCGAGTAAGGGTAGCGAGAGCGCGATTCCGGCGTTGCGCAGAAACCGGCGGCGGGAGAGGGTCTGCCTGGTGGAAACGTAGGGGGCGGACACGGCAGCGGCGGGAGATGAAGGCTTCATGGTCGCGGGGCTTATTTATTGAGGAAGATTTCGCTTTGGACGATTTCGTGAATGAGCTGTCGCACGCTGTAGTGGGAATCGCGACTACGCTCGAGAATCGCCGTGACGTGGGGACGGTCGGAAAAACGGAGGGGGGCACCGGTAGCGTAAACAATCAGTTGTTGGATCAGGTTGCGCGCCAAAAGTGATTCATCCTCTAACAGTAGCTTTCGAAACTCACGGATGTCTTTAAAGGTGCGTCCATCGGGCAATGCGCCGCTCGCGTCAACCTCCGGACCGAGCCGGAATTTGAAAACGTAACCGTCGTGGCCGATCCCTTTTACCCGATCGCCGGCGCCTTCGCCGACGGCCCGATAGTGACCGCGCCAGGCGCCCATCACATCAAAATTTTCCAGCGCGAACCCAGCGGGATCGATGATGCGGTGGCACACGTTACAGGCCTCCTCGCTCCGGTGTTTCTCGAGTTGCTCACGGATGGTCGTGGCGCCGCGAATATCGGACTCGACAGCGGGAACGGCTGTCGGCGGAGGTGGGGTGTGCTTGCCCAAAAGTCGTTCCATCACCCAAACGCCACGCATCACCGGTGAAGTGGTCGTCCCGTTGGCCGTCACTTTTAGAATGCTGCCTTGCGTCAGGAGGCCGCCGCGCACGCTGTCCGGATCCAGCGGCACCGGGCGAATCGGGTATCCGGATACGCCGGGGATGGCGTAGAGAGTGGCGAGGCGCTCGTTCAGCATGGCGAAGTCCGAGGCGACAAGCGTCCGCACTCCGAGATTTTTCCGGATCAGCTCAAGGAAGAAGAGTTGGGTTTCCGCCGGCAGCGACTCCGTCAACAGATCGTCGAGCTGGTACTCGGGATAGAGTTCCGCGTCGGGACCACTGTCGTTGATCTTTCGGAGATCGAGCCAATAATCCAGAAACGCGTCGACGAAGCGCCGGGCGTGCGGGTGTTCGAGCAGGCGCTCAACTTGCGTGCGCAGAACGTCGGGGCGCAGCAGGCTGCCATCTTCTGCGAGCCGGCGAAGTTCGGCGTCGGGGGCGGTGTTCCACAGGAAGTAGCTGAGTCGCTCGGCCAACGCCAGCGCGCTGAGTTTGCCGACCTCCTGCTCAATATATAGGAATCCCGGGGAGGCGAGGACGCCGGTGTAACCGGCGATCACGGCGTCGGTGAAATCGAAACCCATTTTCAACGCGCCGCGGATAACGTCGAGGAAGCGGGCGACGTCGCCTTCGGCCACGGGATTGCGATAGGCGCGCGTCATGAAATTGCGGAGCAGACGCTCGGCGTCTTTTTCCGGATCGGCTGAATGCACGGCGACATGCGAGCGGACGCCCGGTGTCGGGCGATTACCGGCTTGGGGTTTTGTCGCGGGATCGGGATCTGAAATCGTGAGGTCGCCGAAGAGCAGGCGATGTCCGGCTCCTGGCCAGGTGTCGATCAGAGGGCCTTCGGCTTCCATCCATTGAAAAGCGACACCGGGCATGCCATCGACTTCGAGATTGGGGTTTTTAAAATCGGGTGGACGGGAACGGACGAGCCGGGCGGCGTCGGGGCGGATGGTTTCGCCGGCGAGCAACCAGACCTCGATTTCATGCGTCGTCGGATCGGGTTCGAAATCAAATCCGCCGAGTTTGCGCAACAGGCGTGGACTGGTGTCGGAGTAGACCGTGACCGGCTCGGTGCGGCGGCCGCGGGAGACTGATTTAAAATTGGGCGCCATCCAAACGGTGTAGCCGGAGAACCGCAGACGGTAACGGCCGGTGACGGGCGCGCGGAAACGGTTGAACTGAATCTCCGCCGGCTCGTAGGTGCTCATGAGCATCACGACGGCCTCCTGCTCACGTCGTTCGGGCTGGGAGGCCGCCTGCAAGTTGGGGCGCGTGTTTGCGCCGGTCTTGGGATCGCGTCCGGCCACGAGGCTGGTCGGCAATTCCAAACCGACGATCGGAAACGTGCGGCGAACGTCAGGGCCGGCGGTCTTGAC
>CAYVDZ010000471.1:0-4844 GCA_964450575.1 uncultured Opitutus sp. | reverse complement strand
CCTGCAGATCGAAGAAGTTCCCGAATTGATCTTCGAACCAGAGGCGCCCGGTTCCGCCGGTCACGACCACGATGAAGCCGACACTACAGACCGTCGCCGCGACGATAAAGGGACGATGGGCCAGGGCGGTGCGACGGAGGCCGCGTAGCGTAGTTGAAATTCGGTTACGTGGGTCAGGCTGCAGCCAGGTCCAGCCGCGGGCGGCGGCGATGCTGACCAAAAGAATGAACCCGACCTGCCATTTGCCGTCAGTGAACCAGCCCGTGAGTCGCTCGCGCCAGGAGAACGCGCGGCGCGCGTTACCCAGCAGGCGGCGGCCGTCGGGGTGCGCGAGCGTGCCGCTGAAGGTGGGACCGCTCTCGGTGCCACCCAGCGGATTTTCTGCGAAGAACAAGTGGGACGATTTGCGCAGTTCAAACCGCGCGGTCGCGTTCAGCAGTTCGACGCCGTCGAGTTGCACGTGCAAGGTGTCATCACCGCCGCGCGAACCGCCGCGTGCGTGCGAGAACGCCGGGGCGTCGACCACGAGACGGCGTTGCGTGCCGGGTTTGACCTCGAAGGGTGCGGAGAGAAGCGGAGGTCGTCCCCAGCGCTCTTGTCCGAGAACGGCGTGAGTTTCGTTCTGATGCCGGACGAAGAGGAAATCCCCGAATCCCGGTGTGCCGGAAACGATGAGTGGTTCGGATAACCCCGCCTTCCCCGGAGCGAAGACCACGTCGAGCGCGAAGCCGCGGGGCAGGGCGGGTTGAAACCAGGTGAGCGCGAGGGCGGCGAGGAGAACAAACACGAGCGTTCCCACGGTCACGGACGAGGTCGGCAAAGACTTCGGCGCAGAGGAGGTTTCGGGGATGAGTTTGGACGTTTCTGCCATGGAGCGATTAAGCCGGGTGCGGCAGCACGCGGGAAAGGCCAGGCGTTTGCAAGGTCGCGGGATGGGGGCATGAGACAGACAGGGGTGTCTTTCCACTCCGGAGATCGGACGTGATACAGACATTCCTGTCGGTATTTTTGTCGATCTGTCCATCCTTGCGGGGTTGGTGCGGAGTCCCGGCAACGAACAGAAAGGGATGTCTTTTCACGCCGGGCTCGGACGTGATACAGACACTCCGGTTTGTCTTTGATCGTACGGCGGCCCGGAAAATTACCGACAGGAATGTCTGGATCACCACGGAGCAAGGCGCAGGCAGGAATGCCTGTTTCACTTCGCGCTCAGCGTCTGCCGAAGCCTTCGCTGCGATCGACGATGAACTTCGGACGGGCCCGCACCTCTTCGTAGATGCGACCGATATATTCGCCGAGGATGCCCACGCTGATGAGTTGGATGCCGCCGAGAAATGCGATCAGGATGACGAGCGTGGGATTACCCCAGAGGATCGGCCAGTCCATCAGTTTATAGAAGAGATAAACACCCATCAGCAGGAACGAGCAGCCCGCGATGATGAACCCGAACATCGTGCTCAAGGTGAGCGCGTAGGTGGAAAAACAGAAGATGCCGTTGAACCCGATGCGCAGGGAACCGAAGAAGCGGTTGTAGTTCGTCTCACCGGCAAAACGACCGGGTCGATCGAACGGAATGAGCGCTTGCTTGGAGCCGACGACGGCGACCATGCCGCGAAGGAAGCCGTGGCTTTCCTTGAGTTTGACGATCTCGGTGACGACCCGGCGGGCCATCAGGCGGAAGTCGCCCGTGTTGGGGGGGATGCGGACGTCGGCGATCTTGTTGATCACCTTGTAGCCGGTTTCTGCGATGAACTTTTTGATCAACGGTTCGCCGGTACGTTGGCGCCGCTGGGGCAGTACGACATCGTAACCCTCGCGCCATTTGGCGATCATTTCGCCGAGCAGATCCGGCGGGTCCTGGAGATCGACGTCCATCACCACGACGGCGTCGCCCGTTGAGTAATCGAGCCCGGCGAGAGTCGCCATCGGCTGACCGAAACGACGCGAGAATTTTAATAGTTTGATGCGTTCGTCAGTGGCGCGGTGCTCCAGGACTACGTCCTCCGTTCGATCCGGCGAGGGATCGAGCGAGAAGATGATTTCGTAGTCCTCCGTGATTTCCGAGAGGATCGGCTGCAGGCGGCGTAGAAACTCCGGAATGTTTTTCTCTTCCTTGAAAACGGGAACGACGATGCTGAGGAGCATGGGGGAGGAAAAAGAAGAAACGGGAGAATTGGGAGAAAGAAGAAACGGGACAAATTGAGACCGCGGACGAAAATCGGGAAATCGGAAAACGTCGGAAAATCGGAAACTTGGGAAACGTCGGAAAATCGGGAAATCGGAAAATTGGGAAACGTCGGAAAGGGAGGGAAGCGCGGATGGCTGTCTACCAGCGGATGCCGACTTCGTGCAATTGTGCGGTGACGGCGCCCCAGAAGCGGGCGTGGCGGGCGTGGCGGTTGATGGTGGCGAAGTCGTCCTGGCGTTCGCCGTTGAAGCGGGTGCGGATGCGACGCATCTCGTCCGCGCCGGTGGTGTGGATCGCCTGCGAGGTTTTCTGCTCGGGGTGCACCCGGAACGCTCCGAGGAAATACGGCACGCGCACCAGGCGGCAGCCGGCCTGCTGAAATCGCGCGAGCAAATCCCAATCGAGCGCGAATTGAAAACTGGGGTCGATCCCACCGGCGAGATCCCATGCGCGTTTGCGCCAAAACAGCGTTTCCTGCGGGATGTAATCGATCCACTCCAGCGTGGCCGGATTGTGCCGCGGCATGATCCAGCGGCCAACATCGCGATCCTCGTCGTCGATGATGATCCGGTGGCCGTACACCACGTCGACGTCGGGATGACGATTGAAATATTCCGCGACAAACCGCAGCGAGCCGGGCGCGAGCAGGTCGTCGGAGTTGAGCCACGCCATGATCGCGTCAGGCGCAAGCTGCGCGGCCATGTGGATGAAGCCGCGTTTGATGGCATCGGCCTGGCCGTGGTCCCGAACTGATTCCCAGTGGTGCAACTGGGACGCATAACGGGCGATGATCTCGGCGCTGCGATCCTTCGAGCCGCCGTCCTGCACAACGTAAACAAGTTTTGGATACACCTGATCGAGGACGCTGCGGAGGGTGCGCTCGATGAATCGATCCTGGCCGTAGCTGGGCGTCACGATTGCGACCTGCGGCAAGGCGGCATCCGGCCCGCGCGGTCCCGGCAGACGCTCGTCCCACTGCAGAGCCCGCGGGGCGTAGTGGCGGAGGATGCCGATCTGCATCCAATAGTCCTCGACCACGCATTGGAACAGCCACGCACTGAACGGGCGCCACAGTTTTTCCTGCAACTGGGTGGTGGCGGCGATCCACGCCTTGCGCAGTTTGGCCGTGCCGGTGGTGGCTTCGGCACTGAGTTGCAGAATGACGTGCGCGCGCGCGGCGAGCCCTTCGCGCAACGATTGGATTGCGGCTTCTTTTTGCGCCAATAACCGATTGTAGTGTTTGGCCTGTTCCAAATCGTGCAGGCCGCCGGCAAGGTTATTGACCGAAGCCTGCAATTCGGCGATCTCGGCTGCACGGCGCCCGAGCATCGACTCGATATTGCGGATGTGAACAAGCTGGTCGGAGATCGTTCGGGCGGCGTTCACGGCGCTGGCCGGCAAAGCGGCGAGCGTCTTTACCAGGACCGTGTGATCGGCTTTGATCGTGACGTTTTCGGCCTGAAACTGGCGAACGTGGCCGTCGAGAATGACAATGGTTTTTTCCCGCTCGTCGCAGACCGTTTTGAGCGCGGAGATTTCGTGGTCTTTCTCGCGATCGAGCGCGGTGAGTTCCTCCAGTTTGTGTTGGCGGGCGAGATGTCCACTGGCGGAGGAACGATAGCGATCCGCAGCTTTGCCCATGATCGCACGGGTTTCCGCGGAGAGGTGCGCGACTACGTGCACGGCAAAACCAATCGTCGCCAACAGGGTGCGATCCACGGCCCTGAGGACATCGTCGACGCGGATTTCGCCGAGACACGGCGCGTCGCCAAAAGCGCAATCCCAGCCGCAACCGAAGCACGGCAGTGGGTGCACCACCGCGCAGCCGCGGTCGGCGGCGGGAGTGAACCGGGGCCAGGTGCCGCCACCAAAAATTCCGACGACCGGCACACCGAGGGCCGCGGCGAGGTGCATCGCTCCGGTGTCGTTGCCGAGAAAAAGACCCGATTGAGCGATGAGCGCGGTGAGCTGGGGGAGCGAACGGTCGCCGCCGAGCCAGACTGCGGTGCCCGGCACCGCGGCCGCGATGCTCTGCAGGTGGGAGGATTCGCTCTGATGGCCGAGCAAAAGCACGGGCAACCCGTGCTTCGCCTGGAGGTGGCGGATCACGGCGGCGAAGCGATCGGCGGGCCAGGTTTTCAGCTGGACGTTCGCGAAGCCCGCGGGGGCGCAAACGACGTAACGGCCGGGTTGCAGCTGATGTTCGAGCAGGACGTCGTTCGCGATTGCCCGCGTGGAGTCGTCGAGGGAGATTCGGGGAGCGGCGCGTTCCACGCGGCTGCCGAGCAGGGCGTCAACGATGCGGAGGTTGCTCCGCCAGTCCGGTTCATCCGCCGGGACCGGTAGGGCTTCGCCGAATACGTTGGCCGCGTTGATGCCGAACGAGACGCGCAGGCGGGTGGCGAAAAACTCATCATCCGCCAGTGCGCCCAAGGCAATGCGGCGAGCCTGAGGGACCGTGGCCGCGAGGGCGGCTTCGAGCCAGTTGCGTCGCGACGTGGCCGCCACCACGATTTCAGGCTGAAGCGCCGCCACGAGGTCGCGCAGGCGTTTCACTTCGCTGGGATCTGATTCGGGGCCGTGACCGAAGGGGTCAAGGTGGGTTGGGATCCATTCAATGCCCGGCGCGAGCAACTCGGCGAGGTCGAGGTAGGAT
>CAYVDZ010000470.1:0-4875 GCA_964450575.1 uncultured Opitutus sp. | reverse complement strand
CGACCTCTGTATCGCCGAGGCCGAGGACACGGACGGCTATCTCGACACCGATGGCAGTCCGACTAAAACTTTCATCTTGGAAGCGCGCCGCAAAAATCCCGCTTACATTTTCTGGCACCTGAACTTTGGCAAACGCCCGGCGGAAGAGCTGTACGATCTGTCCCGCGATCCGGATTGCGTGAACAATCTTGCCGCCGCGCCGGCCCATCAGGAACGCCGGAAAACCCTGGAAAAGGCCATGACCGAAAAGCTCAAGGCCCAGGGCGACCCACGCATGTTTGGTCGCGGGGCGATCTTCGATCAGTATCCGATCGCCATTCCCGAATCGCGGAACTTCCACGAGCGCTTCATGCGAGGGGAAAAACCGCGCGCCGGCTGGGTTAGCCCCGGCGACTTCGAACCGGCGCCCATTCCCTGAGCCACCCACCTTGGACCTGCGCGTAGCGACAACGCGCCCACCTCGATCTTCCACTCATCCTGTAGTTATGAAACGAATACTCTGCCTCACCGCGCTCCTCCTCAGCCTGGGGTCCCCGCTCTTCGCGGCGGCCGCGAAACCCAACATCGTCGTCTTTCTCGTCGATGACATGGGCGTGATGGACACCTCCCTGCCTTTCCTGACCAACGCCGCCGGCCAGCCGCAGCGGTATCCGTTAAATGACTACTACCGCACGCCGCACATGGAGCGGCTCGCGCAGCGTGGAATTCGTTTCAATAATTTCTCCGCCATGAGCGTGTGCTCGCCGACGCGTATTTCCATCATGACGGGCCAGAATGCCGCGCGCCATCATACGACCAACTGGATCAACCCGGATACGGATAATCGCGGTCCCAAAGGTCCGCCGGACTGGAACTGGCGGGGCCTGAAGCCCGGCGCGGTGACGCTGGCCGGTCTGCTGCAAGCCGACGGCTACCGGACGATCCACGTCGGCAAGGGCCATTTTGCTCCGCGGGAGCAACCGGGATCCGACCCGAAGAACCTCAGTTTCGAGATCAACGTCGCCGGCGCGTCGTTCGGTGCGCCCGGCAGTTATCACGGTCAGCAAGACTATGGGCGAAACGGTAAGCGCGCCAGCCATGCCGTCCCCCATCTTGAGAAATATCACGGCACCGACACGTTTCTCACCGAAGCGCTGACCCTTGAAACCAAGGTGAAGCTAAGCGACGCCGTGAAGGCCTCCAAACCGTTCTTCCTCCACTTCGCTCATTACGCGGTGCATTCCCCGTTCGAATCGGATCCTCGTTTCGCTGCGAACTACAAGGACTCGGGCAAGCCGGCGCCAGCCCAGGCTTTTGCCACGTTGATTGAAGGCATGGATAAATCCCTCGGTGATCTGCTCGATCATCTCGAAGCGCTCGGCATCGCGGAAGACACGCTGATTTTCTTCCTCGGTGACAACGGCTCCGATGCGCCGCTCGGCCATCAACATGAAGTCGCCTGTGCCGCCCCCCTGCGCGGCAAGAAGGGATCACATTACGAAGGTGGCATGCGCGTGCCCTTCATCGCCGCCTGGGCCAAGCCCAACGCGAATAATCCTCATCAGAAACGGCTGCCGATTGCCGCTGGCGTCATCCAAAGCCAACAGGCCGCCGTCCAGGATCTGTTCCCCACTGTCCTCGCCCTCACCGGCGCAAAGGCTCCGGCCGGACACACGGTCGATGGAGTCCGCCTCGATACGCTCCTCTCGGGCAAGCCTGATCGCACGCGCCCGGAGAGGTTCCTCATGCATTATCCGCACGCGCCGCATCGCAGTGATTACTGGACGAGCTACCGGGACGGTCCGTGGAAAGTCATCTATCATTACTTCCCGTCCGCCGTCTCCGAGGACTCCCATTATCAACTCTTCAACCTCGCCAAGGATCCGTTCGAATCCACCAACGTCGCGGCCTCCGAGCCGCGCGAACTCCGCCGCATGATGCAGGGTTTGACCGCGAGCCTGGAGCAGCATCAAGCCCTCTATCCCGTCGCCGAATCTGGTTCCGCGCCCCTCAAGCCCAAGCTTCCCTAAGCTAAAACCGTGTCCGTCATGAATCACTTTCTCACCCGTATCCACGTTATCCTGACAAAGGGCAAACTGATCAACGCAACGAGCCTGCTGCTCCTCACGCTCTTCGGACCGGCCGTCGTTATGACTTCCGCCGCTTCGGCCCGCCCGAACATCCTTTGGTTCGTGGTTGATGACATGTCGGCGAATTTCTCCTCCTACGGGGAAAAAGCCATTCGCACCCCCCACGTCGATCGTCTCGCCGCCGAAGGCACGCGCTTCACGCGCGCGTATGTCACCGCGCCGGTCTGCTCCTCCTCGCGCTCCGCCATGATCACGGGCATGTATCAAACCACGATCGGAGCCCACCAACATCGCAGTGGCCGGGGCGTCTTGAAGAATCATCTGGCGGATGGAATTGTGCCCGTGCCGGCGTTGTTTCAAAAGGCCGGATACTTCACCTGCATCGGTAGTGGTCTCACCGACCGCGACTTTCGCGGACTGCCCTTTGGCCAGGGCACCGGCAAAAAAGCGGCTGCGGGCGCGCGGAGCCAACTCGGCAAAACCGACTATAACTTCGAATGGGATGCCTCGATCTACAATGATAGCGACTGGGCCGGCCGCGCCCCGGGCCAACCGTTTTTCATGCAAGTGCAGCTTCACGGCGGCAAACTGCGCGACGGAGGTCCCGAAGTGCTACGCGCCCTGGTCGTACGCGCGAAGACCGAGTTCGGCAACGCCACCGAACCAAACAAAGTCACGCTCCCGCCGTACTACCCGCGCGATCCCGTGCTGTTAGCCGACTGGGCCGCTTACCTCGACGCGGTGCGGCTCACCGACAAACACGTCGGCGACGTCATCGCCCGCCTCGAACGCGAGGGTCTGCTGGAAAACACCCTGATCATCTTCATGACCGACCACGGCATCAGCCATGCGCGCGGAAAGCAGTTTCTCTACGACGAAGGAGCGCACATTCCGTTCATTGTCCGCGGACCCGGGATTGCCAGGGGCGCCACCCGCGAAGACTTGATCGAGCACATCGATATGGGCGCGATCTCGCTCGGCGCCGCCGGCATTCCCATTCCCAAAACGATGCAGGGGCAAAATGTCTTTGCTCGTGGCTACGATCCGCGCACCGCGGTCTTCGCGGCCCGGGATCGCTGCGACGAGACCGTCGAGCGTATCCGGAGTGTGCGTACGGACCGGTTTCTATATATCCGCAATTTCCATCCCCAGCGGCCGCACCTGCAGCCCAATGCTTACAAGGACGCGAAGCCGACCCTCAAGGCCCTCCGCGCCGCCCATGCCGCCGGCACGCTCAGCCCCCTCGCGCGTGAGATTCTGTTCAGTCCCACGCGGTCGGAAGAGGAACTCTACGAATACGTCAACGACCGCTGGCAGATCACCAACCTCGCCGGCAATCCCGCGCATCGCGCCGCGCTCGAAGCCCATCGCGACCGTTTGGAAAAGTGGAGCCGCGAGACCAAGGACCAGGGTCCGGAATCCGCCGCGATGTACGAGAGCGACATGGCCGAGTACCTCAAACGGGCGAATCCCGAGGTGGAGAAAAACATGATCGTGATGAAACGCTGGGCCACCGAAGGAAAGTAACGCGCGTCGCCATTGTCTCTCGCCCACCGGTCTCCGCCGCCCACCCTCGCCCTCATTTCATGAAGCCCTTCCTCGTTCTCGTTTCCGCCTTCGCCCTACTCCAGAGTTCTTTCGCCGCCGAGTCGCGCCCGGCCTCGGCAAAGGCGCCGACTAGCCGGCCCAATGTTCTCTTCATTGCCATCGACGACCTGCGGCCCGATCTCGGGGTGCTGGGAGTGCCCCACGCCCGCACGCCGCAGCTCGATGCGTTTGCCCGGACTTCCCGGATCTTCAGCCATCACTACGTCCAGGTTCCAACCTGCGGCGCCTCGCGCTGTGCACTGCTCCGCGGACGTTATCCGACCGTCGCCGCCCAAGTCGGCAACAATGGTATCCGCGATACCCATACCGAATGGGGCGCGCGGAGCCTGCCGGCCATGTTCAAGCAGCAGGGTTATCAAACGCTCGCGCTCGGGAAAATCAGCCATTACCCGGGCGGCATGACGGGCAAAGGCTGGGCGGAAGCCCCCGAGGAACTGCCCGGCGTGTGGGATCGCCACTGGATTCCCAACGGGCCGTGGATCAACGCTGAATCCATCATGCACGGCTACGCCAATGGTGTCGCCCGCCAGCCCGGCAAGTCCCCGCCAACGGAGGCTTACGATGGTCCTGATGAGGCGTATCCGGATGCTTGGGTCGCGGCCGAAGCCTCAACCACATTAAAGCAGCTGGCCGGAGTCAACGAACCCTGGTTCTTCGCGGTGGGCTTTTTCAAGCCACATCTGCCTTTTGCTGCGCCCAAGAAATGGCATGACCTGCACGCCGCCGGCGTGGCGGACATCAATCCCAAGGTCGCCGGCAAACCGACCTGGGAATCCGGCTGGCACGCCAGCAGTGAATTCCGCAACAACTACGCTCAACCCAACGGGCGCAATCCCGACACCGACCTGGAGTACGCCCAACTCATGCGGCGCGCCTATGCCGGAAGTATCAGCTATATGGATGCACAAGTCGGCCGCGTGCTTGCCACCTTGCGCGAGACAGGCCTGGACAAGAACACCATCGTCGTGGTGTGGAGCGACCACGGCTTCCTACTCGGCGAACACGCCATCTGGGGCAAACACTGCCTGTTCGAAAACGCGCTGCGTTCACCGCTGATGATCCGCTATCCCGGCTTGCAGCAACCCGGTGCCATCAGCTCCGCGATTGTCGAAACCGTGGATGTATTTCCCACGCTCGCTGATCTGTGCAACCTCAAGGCGCCCGCGGATCTCGATGGCCGCAGCCTGCGCCCGCAACT
>CAYVDZ010000469.1:0-4908 GCA_964450575.1 uncultured Opitutus sp. | reverse complement strand
ACCTTCGGTCCACCGAACGCCCGTGGCGGGGCCCAGATGTATGCGATGGACGTAAATGGAGATGGCTTGAACGATGTCATTACTTCGCTCGATGCCCACGGGTACGGTCTCTCCTGGTTCGAGCAGATTCGTGGCGCGGACGACGCTCGCACCTTCCGTGAGCACCGGATCACTTCGAACATGCCCGGGGAAAAAATCGCCGGCGTGCAATTTTCCCAGCCGCACGCGATCGCGCTGGTCGACGTCGATGGCGACTCGCTCCTGGATGTGGTCAGCGGCAAGCGCTGGTGGGCGCACGGCCCCAAAGGCGATGCCGATCCCAACGGCACGCCGGTGGTGTATGCCTTTCTGCTCCGGCGCGGACCGAACGGCACGGCGCGTTACGAACCGCACTTGATCGATGATGCCTCCGGCATCGGCACCCAGTTGATGCACGCCGATGCCAACCAGGATGGCGCGCCCGATTTCGTGGTCGCCAACAAACGCGGCGCGTTCGTTTTCCTTTCGCAGAAATCCGCCGCCAAAGCCGCCGGAAAGAAGTAAACCCATGGCCTCATTTTTCATTTCGTCCTGCCTTGGTCGTCGTGCGGGAGTTCACGCGCCCCGGTGGCATGCGGCCCGCTTGGCCTTGGGCACGCTCGCCCTTGCGTTTTCCCTTTGTATCGGAACCGGCACTACGTCCGCGCAGGATGCCCAGTTTCCGGTGGCCGAGGGCACCGGCCTCACGCCGGAAGAAGCGGCGCAAAAGATGACGTTGCCGCCGGGCTTCCGCTCCACGGTCTTCGCCGGCGAGCCCGCGGTGCATCAGCCTGTCGCCTTCACGATCGATGAGCGGGGTCGGCTCTGGGTGGTGGAGAATTACTCGTATCCCGACTGGGCGCCGTATGGTCGCGATCGGGTGGTAATTCTCGAGGACACGGATGGCGACGGGCGATTCAACACCCGCAAGGTTTTCTACGAACAACTAAACTTCGCGACCGCGATCGCCGTCGGTCACGGCGGCGTCTGGGTAGGGAGCGCGCCGTACCTTCTTTTCATCCCGGATCGGAATCGTGACGACGTTCCTGATAGCGCGCCCCAGGTGATTCTCGATGGGTGGGGCGCGCAGGATACGCACGAGACGTTGAACAGTTTTGTCTGGGGGCCCGATGGCTGGCTCTACGGCAACCAGGGCGTCTTCACGCATTCCAACGTCGGGGCGCCCGGCGCCCGCGACTCCGCGCGCACGCCGCTCAACGCGTGCATCTGGCGCTATCACCCGACCAGGAAGATCTTCGAGGTTTTCGCCGAGGGTATGAGCAACCAGTGGGGTCTCGACTTCAACGACGTGGGCGATTCGTTCGTCACCGCCTGCGTGATTCCGCATCTTTATCACGTGGTGCAGGGTGGGCATTATCAGCGACAGGCGGGGCAGCATTTTAATCCGTACGCGTACGGCGACATTCAGACGATTGGTGACCATTTTCACTATGACAAAGGCGTGAAGTGGGCCGATGCGCGGTTCGGTGCGGGCGGAACGGATACGGCCGGAGGCGGCCACGCGCACGCGGGGACACTCGTTTATCTCGGCGATAGTTTCCCAGCCGAATATCGCGGGACGCTCTTCATGCACAATATTCTGGGGAACCGGATCAACCGCGACATCCTGGAGCCAAAAGGCTCGGGTTATGTCGGCAAGCACGGGCCGGATTTCATGAAGGCGAATGATGGCTGGTTCCGCGGGCTGCGACTCGAACTCGGCCCCGATGGGTCGATCTTCAATAGTGACTGGTATGATGCGCGGGCGTGTCATCAACAGCAGCCGCACGACCGCACCAACGGCCGCATCTATAAATTGTCGTATGGTCAGCCGAAGCCGGTGCTCGTGGATCTGTCAAAGCTCTCCAGCGCCGAACTCGTGCAGCACCAACTGCACGCCAACGAGTGGTTCGTCCGTCGCTCGCGCGTCCTATTGCAGGAACGCGGACCCGATCCTGCGGTGCATGCGGCGCTGCTCAAAATCATCCGGGAAAACCCGGATGTCACGCGGCAGTTGCGCGCGTTGTGGACGCTGCACGTGACCCGCGGGCTCAACAGCACACTCGCGCTCGAATTTCTCCAGGCGCGGGAGCCCTACGTTCGCGGTTGGACGGTACAGCTGATGTGCGAGGACAAGAGCCCCTCGCCGGCGCTTCGCACCGCGTTTGCCGCCCTCGCGCAAAACGATCCCTCGGCCATCGTGCGCCGGTTTCTCGCATCCGGGGCGAAGCGTATCGCGGTCGATGAGCGCTGGCCAATCGTCGAGGCCCTGTTGTCCCGCGGCGAGGATGCTTCCGATCACAATCTGCCGTTGCTTTATTGGTTCGCGGCCGAGCCGTTGGTCGCGGCTGATCCGGCGCGCGCGCTCGCGCTCGGCGAGAAGACGCCGCTCACGTCCATCCGTCCGTATTTCACGCGGCGACAGGCCGCCTTGAGTCCGACCATCGCGCGTGCCGCTGGCCAGGAAGGTCCGCTCGATGCGCTGGTGCGCACGCTCGCGACCACGGACGACGCCACCTATCAGCTCGAGATTCTCGACAGCCTGGCGTCCGCCACCGAGGGCCAGGCCAAGTCCGCGATGCCGACTCGCTGGTCGGTCGCGTACGCCAAACTCAGCGTCAGCCCGGATCCGCAGGTGATTGCCCGCGCCGATGCGCTGGCGTCGCGCTTTGGTGACACGAGCGTGTTCGCCGCGAAGCGTCGCATCATGATGGATACGTTTGCCCCGTTGGCGGCGCGACAGGCGGCGTTGGCGGTGGTGCTGGAGCGCCGGGATTTTCAGCTCGCGCCGTCGTATCACAAACTGCTGACGGAGCCTGGCCTGCGTACGGGTGCGTTGCGCGGTTTGGCGCCGTACGATTTACCCACCACGCCTTCGGCCATTCTGGCGGTTTATCATAGCTTTGCTCCGGAGGAAAAACAGCAGGCGATCAACATTCTGGTGCAGCGGGTGTCCTATGCCCGGGAGCTGCTCGACGCCGTGAAGGCAGGCAAGGTGCCGCGGGCCGAGGTGGATGCAGCGGTGATCCGGCAGCTCGGCCTGTTTCAAGACGCGGAACTCGATCGCGCCATTGCCGAAAAGTGGGGCGTGATCGGTCAGGTTGATGCCGGGGCGGAGCAAGAGATTGCGCGGTGGAAGGGGATTCTGAATCCAGCCCGCGTGTCCGCGGCCAATCTTTCGAATGGCCGGGCGGTGTTCGCCCGCGCCTGCGCGATGTGCCATGTCCTCTTCGATGACGGAAAACAGCTCGGCCCGGAACTCACGGGATCCAACCGGGCGGACCTCGATTACATTTTGCGTAACATCATTACGCCGAATGCGGAAATCGGCCTGGACTATCAACTCACGGTGCTCGAAACGAACGACGGCCGCACGGCGGCTGGCATTGTGCGTCGTGAGACGCCCGCGGCGGTGACGCTCGTGAACCAGACCGAGTCAGTCACGTTTGCCCGTGACACGATCAAGAAGCTCGAGCGCCTCGAGTTCTCCCTGATGCCGCCTGGCCTGATGCAAAGCATGACCGAAACGGAGGCTGTCGATCTGATCGCGTATCTGCGCAGCCAGACCCAGGTGCCGCTGGGAAGGTGAATGCCGGCGGGCACGACCGCAGGGTCGGGTTTGCCGTGCCTGCAGTGTCTGCAGGGCCCGAGCTCGCTCGCGGCCTCGGGCCGAGTGTTTTCCGATTTCTCGATTTCCCGATTTTCGCCTTCGCCGTGCTTACGTCGCCGTCCGCTGCTGATACCGCGTGCGATAGGCCCGCGGCGTTTCGGTCATGAAGCGCCGGAACTCCTTGGTGAAATGGCTTTGATCAGCGAAGCCGTACTCCGTCGCCACGTCCGCGAGTGATTTCCGGGAAAACACCAGCGCGCTACAGCTCATCCTCACCCGCAATTGCCGGATGTAATCGTGCGGAGAGGAATTGTAGGCCGCCTGAAATTGTCGCTCGAACGCGCGTACTGATAATCCACATACGCGGGCCAGATCGTCGTTGGTGATGCGGTCGGCGTAATTTTGACTGATGTACCTGATCGCGACGCTGAGCGGCGAACTGGGGTTGCCCATCGGCGTGGAATCGGCGGGCACGGTCTCGGGCAGGGGACGCGTTACGCCAGCGGTTCCCACGATGCATCCGGCGGCATCGCGGAGCGGAACCTTGGACGTGATGCACCAGCGTGCGGTATGATTGAAACGGCCGACGAGTTCCACGCGGGACAAAATACGTTCACCGCGCAGGACGCGTTCGTCATCCATGCGATATTGGTTCGCGAGTACTTCCCCACAGAAATCATAATCCGTCCGGCCGATGATGTCGGCCCGCGTCTTCAAGCCAAAGTTCAGGAGCAGCGCGACGTTGGCCCATTCGTAATGACCCGCCTCGTCCTTCATCCAGAGCGGTGTGTCTTCGAGGTAGTCGAACAGCTCGATGACTTCCGGCCCCACGGCGCCGATCCGCTGGAGCGTGCCCAACATGTTGTCATCCGTGGAGGTCATGAAGAGACGGATTAAAGGGCAAACCTGCTTGGGGCGAGGTTCGAAAAGTGATACAGGCATTCCTGCCTGTTCGGTGGACAGACGGGGACAGACAGGAATGTCTGTTTTACGTGATACAGGCATTCCTGCCTGTTCGGTGGACAGACAGGGACAGACAGGAATGTCTGTTTCACGCCGGATTAGTTGAACGCCATTCGTGAGTTCGTCTTCAGGTAAGCGGCAATCGCGGCCGCGAAGACTTTCCCGAATTCCGCGCGCTTCTTCTCGCCCATGCCCGGGATGCCTTCCATCTGGTCCAACCGCTCCGGATAGTGATGCGCCATCGCCCGCAACGTGGTGTCTCCAAAAATCACATACGCCGGCACCCGGCGGTCGTCCGCCAGTTGCTTCCGCAAGGT
>CAYVDZ010000468.1:0-4910 GCA_964450575.1 uncultured Opitutus sp. | reverse complement strand
GTTTGATGATAAGCAGTTCAGTCATGGCGGCGCGGCGCGAAGCGGGGACGAGAATCTGCTTTTAACCGCGGGAAGGTTACGTTTCATGGTTTTTCCCAGAGGAAATAAAAGACAAATCCCGCGCGTGTGCTCATTTTCGTTCTAAAATCACTTGGCTGGTTGATCGCGCACCTGCCTGAACCGCTGCTCCGTGCCTTCTCCATGGCTCTCGGTGATCTCATCTTCTTCGTTCTCCCCCGGCGTCGCCGGCTGGTGCTATCGAATCTCCACCACGCTTTTCCCGAAAAACCGGACGCCTGGCACCGCGGCATCGGCCGCGAAAGCTGCCGGCGCTTGATCGAAACCGGCCTCCTTTCGCTCGCGACGCCTTTTCTAAGCGTGGATCGCTGGCGCGCCATCATCTCCCCCGGACCGGGTTTGCTCGCCGCGCACGCGCGCCACCACTCCGACCCTGCGCCCACGCTAATCTGCTCCCCCCACCTCGCGTACTGGGAGGCGCAAACCGCCCAAAGCCTCGTCGTGCCCGGACCGTTTCCCGAATTCAGCACGATCTACCGCCCACTCGACAACGCGATCGCCGATGCCTTCGTCAAGGGCTCCCGCGAGCGTTTCGGTCTGCGCCTGTTGTCACGGAAAAATGGATTCGCCGAGGCCTTGAAGATTCTGCGCCGCCGCGGTTTTGTCGGGGTGCTCTTCGATCAAAACGCCGGTCTGCAAGGCGCCCTCACTACGCTCTTCGGCCGCGTGTGCGCCACCACCGAGCTGCCCGGACTGATGGCGGAAAAATTTCAGGCCCGGGTATATGGGATCTTCCCCATCCGCCACGCTTTCTGGCGTGTCACGGTCGACCTGCAACCGATCCTCCACGACAACACCAGCACGGCAGTCACGATCGGGCTCAACCGCTGGCTGGAGGACCTGCTCCGCGGCGACGACAATCTCTGCGCCTCGTGGCTCTGGGCCCATGATCGGTGGCGCAACCAGGACATGCCCTCGCGCCGCTTCCGGCTTGAAGCGAAACGCAACCTTCTCGCCGACGATCTCGCCGCCCGCGGGCTCACCACGCCGCTCCGTCGTACGCGAATCTGGATACGCCTTCCCAACTGGCTGGGCGATGTCGTGATCGCCCTGCCCCTGTTGCGTGCCCTGCGCGCCTCGCGGCCCGATGCCGAGATCACCCTCGTTGCGAAACGGCAATTCGCACCGTTGCTCGCGACCTGGGGCGTGGCGGATCGCGTGTATCCACTTCCGCCCCACGGCCGCGGCTACTTCGCCGCGTTTCGCCGTCTCCGCGCCGGGTATCCGGATGTCTGGTTGCTTTTCACGAACTCGGTCCGCGGGGATCTCGAAGCCTGGCTCAGCGGGTGCCGGCAGCGCTTCGGTCTCGTCCGAGCCGGCAAATGGCGGCCGTTGCTCTCACATCGTTATCACGTGCCGCCCGATTTTAATGAAGCCCAGCGGCACCAACTCGAATTGTGGGAAACGTTTCTGCACCACTTCGGGCTCGCCGCGCCGCTCGACCGCTCACCCGTTGCCCCACCCCCGCTTCCGGACGACCGCCAGGACACGTCGCCGCCCATCGGGCTAATTCCGGGTTCGGAAAACACTCCGGCCAAACGCTGGCCGGTGGAACATTGGCGTGCGCTCATTTCCGCATTTCCCGACGAGCACTTTCTCGTGTTCGGAACCGCCACCGACCTGCCCATCGCCACGGCTGTGTCCGACGGCTTCGCGGCGGAGCACGTGACCAATCTCGCGGGTAAAACGGACCTGCCGACGTTTGCCCGCCAGCTTTCCCGCTGTCGCGTGCTGGTGACGAACGACACCGGTGGCATGCACTTGGCGAACGCACTCGGCGTCCCGCTGATTGCACTCTTCGGGCCGACAAATCCGGTTCGCACCGGTCCCGTATTCTCCGGACCGGCCCGTATCCTGCAACCGCCCGGATGTCCACCGACCGGCGGTGGAGCGCTGGCGGCGCTTCTGCCCGAAACTGTGGTCGCAACCTTGCGCACCACGCATCCCGCGTCAGTGTCCTGAGTTTGCGAGTTCGCGGTCCCCTTCAGCACTCTCCTCTTCCTCGTGGCTCTTCTTTCCATTACCGATCTCAGAACCTATTTCTACACCCGCAACGGGATCTATCGAGCGGTGGATGGCATCGACTTCGAGCTCGAGCGGGGTGAAACGTTGGGAATCGTCGGTGAATCGGGTTCGGGCAAATCCGTCACGTGTTACTCGATCATGGGGCTGATTCCGCAGCCTCCCGGCCGAATCGAAAGCGGCACGGCCGTCTTCGATGGTGTCGACCTGTTGCACTGCACGCCGGCTCAGGCTGGAAGCATCCGCGGCAAACGCGTCGCGATGATTTTCCAGGACCCGATGACGTCCTTGAACCCGTACATGCGGGTTTCCGACCAGATCATCGAACCGTTGCTCATCCACGAGAAAATCTCCCGCACCGATGCCCGGAAACGCGCCCTCGAGATGCTTGATCTCGTTGGCATCAACGACGCCGCGCGACGCATCAATCTTTACCCGCACGAATTCTCTGGCGGCATGCGCCAGCGCGTGATGATCGCGATGGCACTGATCACACGGCCCGAGTTGCTCATCGCTGACGAACCGACCACTGCGCTCGATGTGACGGTGCAGGCGCAAATTCTCGAACTGATTAAGAAAATGCAGAAAGAGATCGGGATGGCAGTGATCTTCATCACGCACGATCTCGGAGTGGTGTCCGGATTGTGCGACCGCGTGCAAGTGATGTATGCCGGCAAGATCGTCGAAAGCACGGATACGCGGACGCTTTTCTATAAACCGCGCCATCCTTATACCCGGGCGCTGCAACGTTCGATTCCTGCCCTGCAAGGCAAAGGCCAGGAGCTCTATACCATCCGCGGACTCCCCCCGGATGTTTCAAAGGCGTTGCCTGGGTGCCCCTTCGCCCCGCGCTGCGAGTTTGCCCAGGAAAAATGCGTGCAGACTCCCGTGAAGTTACTCGAGGTCGCACCGGGCCATGCCCACGCCTGTCTGCGGGCGCAACAGGGAGAAATCTGAACGCTGCTGCGTTCGAAATCGTCCGCCGAAAATGGGGAATTGAAAAGCGAACGTACAGAACTCGGATAGACTCAGCGGACCCCGACCTCTACGATTCGCACCTCGGCTCACCACGATGCTCCCTGGCCACTCCTCTCATTCAACCCGCCCTAACGTGACTGAACCCATTCTCGAGCTTCGCGACATCAAGACGCACTTCCCGATCCAGCAGGGGTTTCTCTTCAAACGCGTCATCGGTACGGTAAAGGCCGTGGATGGGGTCACGCTCTCCGTGCAACGTGGCGAGGTGTTGGGCCTGGTGGGCGAGTCCGGTTGCGGCAAATCCACGCTGGCCCGCACCGTGATGCAGCTCGTGCCGACCACTGAAGGGACGGTCGTGCTGGAAGGGAAAAATCTCACGAGCGGCACCGCGGCCGCGTTGCAGGATGTGCGGCGCAATATGCAGATGGTTTTTCAGGATCCGTATGCGTCGCTAAATCCGCGTATGACGGTTTTTGATACGCTGGCGGAGCCGCTGCAGGTGCATGGCGTGTGTGCCACGGCGGAAATTCCGGCGCGGGTCGCGGAACTGATGCAGCTGGTCGGCCTCGCGCCCCGTTTCATGCAGAAGTATCCGCATGAGTTTTCGGGCGGACAACGTCAGCGCATCGCGATTGCGCGCGCCCTCGCTTTGCGACCAAAGATCATCATCGCGGACGAACCGGTCTCCGCCCTCGACGTGTCCATCCAGGCGCAAATCCTGAATCTGTTGTCGGAGCTTTGCCGGAAGATGAACCTGGCGCTGATCTTCATCGCGCACGATCTCTCGGTGGTAAAGCACATCTCCGATCGCGTGGCGGTGATGTATCTCGGCAAAATCGTCGAACTCGGGCCTGCGGCCGACGTGATCGAGCGCCCGATCCACCCGTACACCCGAGCGCTCGTGAGCGCGATCCCGACGGCAAATCCCGATGCGGAGCGGACGCGGCAACGCATCGTGCTGGCGGGCGATCCGCCCTCGCCGATCAATCCGCCGGTGGGATGTTCCTTTCATCCTCGTTGTCCCTATATGCAGGAACGCTGCAAAGCGGCGGTACCCCCGCTGATTCCCGGAGAACCAGGGCGCTCGGCGGCGTGTATTCGCATCGGCGAAATCTGATCAATCGGGTAGGACGCCGCTGCCGCCTATCTATACCTGCCTGGCTCATTACAGGCCGCTGAGATGGGCCCCGTTCATTGACGCCCTTGCGCCATTCTTCGCGCTACGACTGTGAAGCAGGGGGTACGCCTTGAATCACCTGCAGACTGTATATAGGATCGCCGGGTTTTCAGCTGCCTCTTCGCCTAATCACGTTTACATACACGCCCGATCATCCGTTCGCCGGAACTTGCTGGTGCGCAATCCGGGATGGGGTGACAGTCCGGGAAACAAGACGTGGTGATCCACCTCAATCACCGCAATCCGCGGCGACTCGTTCGCAATGATAAACGTTCATTACCGCCATCACCCGATCGTTGTTCGGTCCCGCGCTGCAGCAGTTCGCGAAAAAACCCATCGACCAGTTTCATGTCGCATATGCGACATGAAACTGGTCGATCCCGCCTGGGCGTTGCTCCCGATTTCCCCGTCTCGACTCCACGAAGGACGCGTCAGGACGCGTCTGCGCTCCCCCGCCGTCGCATGGGTCAGATCAACACGGCGCCAAGGCATGCTCAACTGGAAGGGCACGATCACCGATTAAGCCGGCATCATCGTTGGTCACGTTTTCCGACAAGAATGAGCCCAGCATGAGCCGCGTTCCTCTGCTCGCCCGAGTTTTTGCGCCGTCGTTGATTCGACCGACCAGCCGGATGTCGCATATGCGACATCCGAC
>CAYVDZ010000467.1:0-4911 GCA_964450575.1 uncultured Opitutus sp. | reverse complement strand
CGTTCTCCGCGTTTCATTTGCCCATCCTTGACATGATGATTTCACATGACATCCTTCGCTCATGAGCGAAAGCACTCTGACGGAGCGCGGTCAGAACGCAGTACCCGCCGCCCTGCGAAAGGCGATGAACCTGCGTCCGGGACAACGATTGAGATTTTAGCCGGTATCGGATCGTGAGTTTCGGGTTATTTCGGAAAATGAGGCTCCCCCTGGCCCGATGGCCGTAGTCGGCTACGCGCGCAAACTGCGGAACGCCCCCGCCCGGCGGACCGGAGACTGGATGCGGGAATGGCGCGAGGGGGACAAGGACGCCTGTTGTGGGTCGTCGACACGTGGGTGGTGCTCGATGTCTTTGAGCATGATCCCGAATTTGGACTGAAGTCAGCCAAACTCCTGGAAAAACTGCTGGGCGATGGCTTGGCGGTTTCCCCGGTTACGATGGTGGAACTATCGGCTGCCTTTGACGGTAACGTCGCCGAGCAAAAGCGCTTCCTGGACCAAGCCGGCATCTCTCACTCCGAGGCGTGGACCTCGGTGGACACCGAGGCTGGATATCGAGCGTGGCATGCATACGTACAGAGTAGTCGGCTGGATAGGATCCCCAAACGTCCGGTCGCGGATATCCTGATCGGAGGTTTCGCGGTCAATCGCCAGGGAATCATTACAAGAAATCCCGCCGATTTGCGCCACTGGTTTCCCAAACTCCTACTCCGCGAACGGTAGCGAATGCGGGCGCATTTGCCGGTCGGCGGTGCAGTGCAGCCACCGCGGCGGCGAAGGGACTCGCCTCTCCCTACCCATCGTGCGTCGCCGCCCTACCTCTCGTGATCTTTGAGAAAGGCAGGGCGCGGACTCCGCTCCGCGCCGGAAAATGTAAATGCCAACGGCCCGCCCGGAGGTCGGGCTCCACCTCGGAACAGGCCGAATCTCATGTGCGATTGGTATAAACTGTCGCTTATCGTATCTCCACCAATCGATAGCCTTGCTCGAAGAGTGCGTTATGAGCACCTGAAAGAGCTCACGCGAAGCCTCGAAGTTCGCGAAGGCCACCGAACTGCTCCCAGCTTGAGATCGATCCGACTACAATTCCGGTTCGACATCATAACATTTGATGCAATGATGCCAAGATGCGAACAACCTTAGACATCGAAGATGCGGTTTTGGCGGCGGTCAAAGAGATTGCCGAGGCTCGTAATTCGACTGCGGGCGAGGTGATTTCCGAATTGGCGAGGCGGGGTCTTTCCCGGTCTACTGGCCGGATTGGGCATACGGCATCTGGATTCCCCGTCTTCGACATCCCGGAAAACGCGAAGCCTCTGAGTTCTGCGACCGTTAAATCGATTCTCTCCGATGAAGGGTTACCTACTGGACGTTAATCTCCTGATCGCGTTGGCGTGGCCCAATCATTCCCAACATGCTACGGCTCACCGATGGTTCTCCAAGATCCAATCTTCCGGATGGGGAACGTGCATGGTTACCCAGATTGGCTTTGTGCGGGTCAGTTCGCACCCTGCGGTTAACCACTATGTTTCGACGCAGGAAGCCTTGGAGAAATTATTCGAAATCGTGGGGATACCGGGCCACTCATTCTGGCCGGAACCAACGGATGGCTACGCCAACAAGGTATTTTTTAACACGATTCCGGATACCTTAACCCACGGCCAAGTCACCGATGGCTACCTATCCACCGTGGCCTTTATCAATCACGGGATTCTCGCTACCCTGGACAGACGTCTGAGCCAAACTTTTGATAAACTCTCCGTGCTGGTTGCCGCAGATACTTAATGTTATTGTCGCGGCAGCCCAACGGGGTCTCGGAAGGAGGGAGTGGGGGGCATTTAATCGGGACGGCTCAATTCCACGCGGCTCGCCGCGAGGATGGATGCCGCCCGCTGTTATTGGGGCGAAGCCCCGTTCTGTGATACCTCGGGGCTTGCCCCGGGGAGGGTTCATTTCTCTTCGGTGAACTCCCTGCCTACTCTACCTAAACAGTCCGGGCTTGGATCGAGACGCGTAGAGCGGTAGCGGGGACGGAAGCGAAGAAAGAAGAAACGGCGGAGGTAGGAAAACTGGGAAAGCGGGAAATTGGGAAGGCGGAAAACTCGGATGTCCGGTGTAGGGCCCGAGCTTGCTCGTGGCCTGCTTTATCAAAAACCCAATCAACCGCGGATGACGCGGAGGGAGCGGATGGTTGATGAGCTCGATTAATTGGCCTGGGACTCGATACATTAACCTGCCAAATCTGCATTTTCCGAGTATCCGCGTTATCTGAGTAACCTGCGGTTCTTTCTCTCGTTTCCTCTTTCTTCTTTCTCCGCCTTCTTCTTTTCCACCGTTCCGATTCCCGTTGATTCCAAGCGTTTGCGGGCGATTTACTGATGCCACCCTCGTTGCACCCTGCCATGAACCCATTTGTCTCTCGTTTGTTGCCTTGCGTCGTTTCCTTGGGCCTCGCCTTCGCTGTCGTCGGCTGCTCGCCCGAGGCCAAGAGCGCCCGTCACTTGGGCGAGGCCGATAAGTATTTCGCCGCCCGCGAGTACGACAAGGCCGAGGTGGAATATAAGAACGCGTTCCAGGCCGACTCCACCAATGCAGCGGCCATCGGTCGCCTGGGTATCATCTATCTCGAACAAGGTCGCATCGCCCAAGCCTACGGCTTCCTCGGCCGGGCCAATGAGCTCAATCCGGACAATCTCGAGGTTAGGCTGAAGCTGGGCATGCTCGCGCTCGGCACGGGCCGCCCCAGCGAGGCGCGCGATGCGGCAATGGCTGTCCTCACGAAGGATCCGCAGCAGGCCGAAGCGCCAATCCTGCTCGCCGAGAGCGTCGCGAAGCCCGAGGAGGCCACGGCCGCCCGCGAATTCCTTCGCGCGTTGCCGGCCCCCGCTCCCACGTCCGCTCCCGTCCTGGTGGGGCTCGGACTCATCGATTTGCGCAGCGGCAACGCGGCCCCGGCGATGGCCTTGTTCGAGCAGGCGCAAGCCGCCGATCCAAAGTTCGCGCCCGCGAGTGCCGTTCTCGGACGCATTTACCTCGCCCAGCGCAATGCCGCCCTGGCCGAGCCCGCGCTGCAGAAGGCGGCCGAACTCTCACCGCTGCGTTCACCCGCGCGGCTCCAATATGCCCAGTTCCTGCTGCAAGCCGGGAAGGTGGACGCCGCCCGGAAAGTCTTGGAGGAGCTAACCACCAAGGTCCCCGACTTTCTCCCACCTTGGATCCAACTCGCCGAGATCGCGTTCACGCAACGCCGTTTCGACGATGCCATCGCCTCTCTGGACCGAGTCATGGCGCGTTATGCTTCGAGCCCGGAGGCCATGCTCCTGGCCGCCCGCGTCCGTCTCGCCCAAGGAGAGAATGCCAAGGCGATTACGATCCTCGAGGGAGCGGTCGCCCGGTATTCGCAGGCTCCGCTGATGCATCAGCAGCTCGGTCTCGCCTATGCCGCGGCTGATGATCTCACCCGGGCGAGTGCCAGCTTCAACCAAGCTCTCACCCTCGCCCCGACGCTCCTGCAGCCCGCGCTGGCTCTCGCCGAAATCGAGATCAAGCAAGGCAGCAGCCTCCTCGCGATCACATCGTTGCAGAAGATCGTGAAGGAGAACCCGAGCTCTCCGGAAGCGCAGCTCCTGCTGGCCCAAGCTTACCGCGCGCAGGGGAATTTGGAAGAGGCGCTCAAGCTTTACCGCAACGTCGATGCCACCCAGACGAAGAATCCTCTGCCCATCCAGCAAGCCGGCATGACGCTCCTGCAATTGGACCGGAAGACGGAGGCACGTCAGGCCTTTACCCGGGCGCTGACCCTTGCCCCCGCTTTCCTGCCGGCCATCGAACAACTCACGACCCTCGATCTGGCGGAGAAGAACATTCCCGCCGCCCGCGCCCGGCTGGAAGCGGAACTCGCGAATGCGCCCAATTCCGCTCCGCTGCACTTGCTCATGTTCCGCGTGGCGTTTGCGAGCGATGATCTCGTCGTCGGCGAGGCGTCGTTAAAGAAAGTGATCGAGTTCGCGCCGGATTCACCCATGGGCTACCTCCAGCTCGCGCAATTGTACCTATATACAAAGCAGGACCAGAAGGCTGTCCCACATCTTCAAAATACCCTCGATAAGAACCCGAAAGATTCAAATGCGGCCATTTTACTTGGCGGCCTAAAGGAACGTCTCGGTGACTTCAAAGGCGCGCAGGAGACCTATGAAAAAGCGATTGCCGCGAACTCCAACTCCGGTGTCCTTTATAACAATCTTTCATACCTCTATTCGGAGTACCTCGGTAACCCGGAGATGGGTTTCAATGCCGCCCAAAAGGCACGGACGTTGCTACCCAATAGTCCCCAAGTGCTGGATTCACTGGGCTGGAGCTTGTTCAAACAGCGACAATACGCCCGCGCGCAGCCTTTCCTGCAGGACGCCGCGGACAAGCTGCCGGATAGTGCCGACGTTCATTTTCATGTGGGCATGAACCTCTCCATGCTGGGTGAAGAGGAGCCGGCCCGCACGGCGTTGGAGCGCGCACTGCAGCTCGATCCGAACTTCGCGTCGAAGGATCAGGCGAGCGAACGCCTGGCGTTGCTCAAGCTGGACCTAACGGCGGCGTCGGCGCTGAGCACGGTGGAAAAGGCATTGAAGCGTGATGCAGCCGACACCGTGGCGCTGGCCCGGGCGGGTGCGCTGCAGGAAAAGAGCGGGAAAACCGCAGAGGCCCTGGCCAGCTATGAGGCCATTCTTAAGGTGAGCCCGAACAATGTCAGCGCGACGCTCAAGACCCTGCAACTGCTGGAAGTGCGGAAGGAAACCGCGAAGGCCTTCGACCTCGCCAAGACCGCCCGCCAGACTTTTCCCTCAAATCGCGACGTAACCCACATCTTGGGGCGGCTGGCGTACAAGACGGGTGATTTTCGCTGGGCGAATAACC
>CAYVDZ010000466.1:0-4915 GCA_964450575.1 uncultured Opitutus sp. | reverse complement strand
TCGGCACGCTGTTCACCAACAAAGGCTACGACGGCCGGGTTGAAGTCCTGCACGGCGGGCCGGAAAACTGGCGGGGCGCGATCGGCGCGCATGCCACGCGCAGCGATTTTTCCGCGGCAGGCGAAGAAGCCTTCGTGCCGCCGTCACTGACGCAGACGCAGGCGCTGTTTGCCTTCGAAGAAGTCTCCGCCGGTCCCCTCACCTGGCAATTCGGCGCGCGATTGGAACGTTCCAAGATCAGCGCGGAGGGCAACAAAAGCCGCCGCTCCACGGAGCCGAGCGGCTCGGTCGGCGCCGTCTGGAAGCGGGACGAAGCAACGAGCATCGCCCTGTCCGTGGCGCACACGAGCCGGGCAGCGAACGCTCAGGAACTGTTCGCCGACGGACCGCACGCCGGAACGCAGGCTTACGAAATCGGCGACGCGAATCTCAAGACGGAGCGCTCCCTCGGAGTTGATTTGAGCTTACGACGCCACGCCGGGTTGGTGACCGGGGCGATCACGCTTTTCGCGAATCGGTTTCAAGGCTTCATCTTTGAACAACCCACCGGGCTGCTCGCGATCGAGCACGACGGTGCTTGGGAGTTTCTCGAGGCCGATGACGAACTCGCCGACGAGGAAGAAGGCCTGCCGCTCTATCGCACCGTGCAGCGGGACGCCCGGTTCTGGGGCGTGGAGGTCGAGACGATTTGGCATCTCCACGACAAGAGCGATTGGCAACTCGACCTGCGGCTGGCGGCAGATTTGACGCGCGCCCGCGAAGGCGGCCGCAACCTGCCCCGCATTCCCGCGGCGCGGACAACCGCGGGCCTGCTGTGGGGAACGGCCAACTGGAGTGCAGGCGCGGAGTGCCAATGGGTGCATGACCAGAATCGCATCGCCGGCAATGAAACGCGCAGCGATGGCTACGCTTTGGTGAATGCGCACGTGAGCCGCGCGTTCACCAACGGCCATTGGAGAACCGAGGTATTCGTGCGCGGGACCAATCTCGCGAACGAAGAAGCCCGCCCACACTCGTCCTTCGTGAAAGAGTTGGCCCCCTTGGCCGGACGCAGTGTAGTCGCCGGAGTTCGCCTCACGTTTTAAGTCGAACGCACGGGCTAATCGGAAAGATCCCAAGTCTCCCGGCGATGCGGTGTCCCGCATCTCCGGGAAACCAACCTTGCGCCGATCCCACCCCTTCCCCTTTGCAAAGTCGGCATGGGGACGGGAGCCGCCCAGCCTGACCCGCTGGGCTTGAGGTGCAGCCGTTCACTCCAGGCCGAAGACGGCCTTGGCGTAGTTCTCGACGCTGAACGGCTGCAGATCTTCCGGTTTTTCGCCGAGGCCCAGGTAGTAAATCGGGAGTTTCAGTTCGCGATAGATTCCCACCAAGGCGCCGCCGCGGCTGGTGCCGTCGAGCTTGGTCACGATCAGGCCAGTCAATCCGAAGCTCTGGTGAAACACGCGCGCCTGCTCGATCGAGTTCGTGCCGAGCGAGCCATCGACGACCAGCCAGCGATGCTGCGGGGCGGCCGGATCGTTCTTCTGCAACACGCGCCGAATCTTCGCGAGCTCCTCCATCAAATTGCTCTTCGTGTGCAGTCGTCCGGCGGTGTCGACGATGAGGTAATCGCGGGCTCGCGCATTCGCCGCGCGCCAGGCATCGAACGCAACCGAGGCTGAGTCCGCGCCGGTATGGCTGGCAACTAGGTCCAACTCGAGTCGCGTCGCCCAGGCCTTCAACTGTTCGACGGCAGCGGCACGAAACGTATCACACGCGGCCAGGGTCACGGTCTTGCCGTCCTGCTTCATGGTCCACGCGAGCTTGGCCGACGTGGTCGTCTTGCCGGAACCGTTGACGCCGACGAGCGCGATAACGACCGGCTTTTTATCCGCGAGATTCGGGAGGATCGGTTCGAGCCGCCCCTCGCTGCCGGCGAGGACGCGCTGCAAGACCGCGGCGCCGATCTCGGCTGCCTGCCGGCCCTTCAGCTCCTTGTCTTTGCCGTACGCCTGCTTGATCTCGGCGAGAATGTCGTTAGTCGTCGTGACCCCGAAATCAGCGGCGTAGAGGGCCTCTTCCAGTTCGTCGAGCGAGGCGGCATCGAGGCGACGCGCACCAAAAAGCCCACGCGTCTGGTCGGCGATTGAAGTGACCGTTTTCGAGAAACCGTCTCGGAACTTTTTGAAGAAACCGTTCATCGGGAAATGACGCACGGACCGCAGAATCGAGCTGGGAAAACCTGCATTCCCCGACGCGCTCGATCCGCGCTGTCCTCCTACTCGGCTTTCCTCGAATCGCGGCCGAGTTCGCCTTTCAACTTGTCGAGGATGCCGTTGATGAAGCGCTTGGAATCGAGGTTGGAAAAATCCTTCGACAAATCGATGGCCTCGTTGATGGAGACGATCGGCGGGATGTCCTTGCGATAAATCATCTCGAACATCGCGATCCGGAGAATCGCGAGATCGATTTTCGCGATCCGATCGAACTCCCAATTGTGAGCGAGCACCTTGATGCGCCCATCGATCTCCGCCACGTGCTCAATCACACCATGAATCAGCTCTTCGCCGAACGCGTAATGCTCACGCGGCTGTTCGCAGTTCGAGAAGAACGTGAACAGGTCATCGGCGAGAGTGCGCGGCTGATTCAGACTCCACGCATACAGATATTGGAGGGCGGCGACGCGACCGTCACGCCGCTGGGCAAACAACGCTTTACTCATCGCGATAATTTTCCTTTCAGGACCGCCATTTCGAGCGCCGCGGCCGCAAACTCGGCTCCGCGATTGATCTTACCGGTGCAGCGCTCTTCCGCCTGGGCAGGCGAATTCACGACCAGCACGCCATTGATAACCGGCACCCGGGTTTCGAGTGCCACTTGTAACAAAGCTTCGGATACTGCGGCGCCGACCATCTCATGATGGTTGGTGTCACCGGCGATGAGAACACCCAGGCCGATCACGCAATCGTACTTGTCCCCGATCGCGAGCGCCTGGGCCGCCCACGGCACCTCGTGGGAACCAGGAACGCGGACAACTCCAATTTCGGTCTTGCTGACTCCGGCCGAGAGCAAGGACTCGAGGGTACGCGCCAGCAGACCGTCGACGAGCGACGGGTTGAAGCGGGCCGCAACGATCCCGATGCGAAGACCTGCGCCGTTGACTGAGAGTGGCAATGGAGCCGAGAGACTCATGGACCGTAATGAAGAAGGACTGCGAAAAAACGCGGAGGGTTAGCCACTCTACAAATCCTTCACTCCGCAACAGAAATTCTGAATGAGCGCACCGGGCGTCTAACCCTCAGATTTTCCGCAACGCCATCAATGCCCGGTGCAAGTGCACCGCTCGCTGCAAGGTAATATCCAAGGGTGGCCGTTCCGCCGTGCCGCCCTTACCCGCCGGTTCGGCCGTGGCCTCTTCCGGCCGATCACGCGACAAACTGGCTTCGTCATGGCGAACCTTGCCCGGATTATCCGTGAGCAGCGACCCGAGCGAAGCGCCTTCCGCCAGCGCTTCATAAGCGCGGCGTTCATTGTCACGGGTTGTTAGAACCCTGATATCGGGTTCGAACTGCTGCGCCTGCGTACCCACCACCACGACTCCGCTGCCAGCCGTGCGGCGGGACAGCAACTGCAGGACCTCGGGCGAGGTCGCTTCGTTAGCCAGGACGAAAACCGGAGCGCGGGACCGCACCCGAACATTTAGCCACGCCTCAAAAGCACTCGCCGACGCGGTATCCGCCAATAGATAACGCACATCGACGACGGACGGAATGACGTGAGAAGCGTCGCTCGGGATCAGATCTCCCGGCAGCTCCTGCAAACGAACATAACCCAATCCCTCGCCCAGATCGCGTTCGAGCGGCGCGGCCTGCCCGGCGGTCCAAAGCAAGGACAGCGCCATCAGCGCGAGCGCCGGTCCGCGGTGAAACGAGGGGCAAGCACCGCGGTTCGACACCCCAGCCATTCGAGCGGATCGGAAAAGCAGCTTCATCGGAGTCGTAGGACGTGAGTTGTGATTAACAGGAAGGTTCGAAAGGCCGCGGCGCGATCAGCGCACGCGGCTGAGCTGCCGCTCGCCAATGTCGCGCCGGAAGTATTTTGAAACGCAGTCGATCTGATCGCAAGCGAAGTAGGCCTTCTCCGCCGCTTCGCGCAGCGTCGCGGCGATGGCCGTGACGCCGAGAACCCGGCCTCCGTTGGTCACGACCTGGCCGGCGGAATTCCGCGTCGTGCCCGCATGCATGACCGTCACTCCGTCCGGCAGGTTGGCGGGAATCGAAATGACATCACCTTTTGCATACCGGTCCGGGTAGCCTTGGGCGGCAATCACAACACAAAGCGCATGGCGCGGGTCGATCACCAGACGTTGCCCGCCCAGCTCGCCGCACGCCGCGGCCCACAGCAAGGCGAGCACGTCGGTTTGTATCCGCGGAAGCACGACTTGGGTTTCCGGATCACCAAAACGCGTGTTGTACTCGAGGACGCTCGGGCCCTCGGGCGTGAGCATGACCCCAATGAAGAGCGTGCCCCGGAAATCCATGCCTTCGTCCGCAATGGCGTTGACCGAAGGGGTCACGATTTCCCGCTCGATGCGTTCGAGCAGATCCGGAGTAACCACCTCCGCCGGCGAGTACGTTCCCATCCCGCCGGTGTTCGGGCCCGTATCGCCATCCCCCGCGCGTTTGTGATCCTGCGAGGTCGGCAGGATGACGTAATCGCGGCCGGATACGACGACGAGGATCGATGTCTCTTCGCCGTACAGGCAGTCTTCGATCAGGATCTGTTCCCCACTCGCGCCGAACTTCCCGCCTTCGAGCATTTCGCGCACGGCCGCTTCCGCTTCGGCCAGCGATTGCGCCACCACCACGCCCTTACCCGCCGCGAGACCGTCGGCCTTGATCACGATTGGAATCGGGCGCGTCCGCAGGTACGC
>CAYVDZ010000465.1:0-4918 GCA_964450575.1 uncultured Opitutus sp. | reverse complement strand
ATTGTGGTCTCCATAACCCATGAGAACCAAACCGGGTCCAAATAAATGACGGGTCGTAAACCGCACGTCCTCGCGCAGGACGCCGAAGACCGTCACGCAGCGTCGGGTGCGATCCATCAGAAACTCAATGGCCGGCGGTGCCCCTGTGAGATCAATCGCATCGTCCAGGGCAGCGTCCGCGCTCCGGGAGGGTGGCCAGGCAATTTCATCCGGCGCCACGGTTGTATCCGCTCCCAGGGTACGTGCGAGTTCCCGCCGCTCCGGCACCGGATCGAGGCCGACGATCTCCGCGGCACCATGAGCGCGCGCGAGCTGCACGGCGACGAGGCCGGCCGGCCCAAGGCCGCTCAGTCCGAGCCGGCGCCCCCGGATGCCACCGAGGAGCGCGAGTTGTTGAAACGAGACTTCCACACACATCGCCAGCTCGAGCGCCGCAATCGCGGCGACGGGTAGCGTCGCGGGCACTTCCAGGAGATCGTCCGCCCGCAGCACATTGAACTGGGCATAACAGCCTTGCGGGCGACGTCCCGTGTCTCGCCACACCGCGACGCGTGTACCCACGCGCAACGTCGTGACATTGGCGCCGAGTGCCTCCACCAGGCCCACGGCCTCGTGTCCGGGCTGGCCCGGTAGGTAGGGGTACGTGAGCGGGACTCCGGGAAACATCGGCCGTCCTTCGAAGAGGTGCAGGTCCCACTGCGGACACGTCGTGATTCCGGCGATACGAACGAGGACCTCGTCCGCGGCCGGTACCGGGATGGGGGCCTCTTTCCATATCGCCCGGCCCGGGCTCTCGATCTGCAGGATCTTCATCGGGGCGTTTTTCTCAAGACGAGTCCGCGGGGGCGAGTCGTTTCGAGCGCTTAGTTTCGTAAGTCCGGCGGGCTCGCGGTCGTGGTGACGGCGTTCATTCTTCTGTTCGTCACGGGCGCGCCGAGCATGGATGCCGCGGCTGGCACCGGGTCGTGCAGAGACATTCGCTTTTTGAACGTCGCGTCGTTTGCTGCTCAAACCGCCTTATGAGTGTTGTGCAGATCGACGTTTGGAGCGATTACGTTTGTCCCTTTTGCTATCTCGCTGAGCCGCCACTCGCGCGCGTTGTCGCTGAGTCAAGCGGGACGGTAACGATCCGATGGCGCGCGTTTGAGCTGCGTCCCGAGCCCGAGCCGACTTTGGATCCCCAAGGCGATTACTTGCGGGATATCTGGGCGCGGGCAGTTTATCCGATGGCAAAGGACCGCGGGATGGTGCTGCACCTGCCGCCGTTACAGCCGCGCAGCCGGCTGGCGCATGAAGCGGCGGCGTATGCGGCGGAACATGGGCAGGCGGCGGCAATGCCGCCCGCCCTCTTTCGTGCGTTCTTTGAAGACGGTGCGGATATTGGAGATATCGACGTCATCACTCAGCTTGGCGCGTCAATCGGGCTCGATGGTGGAGACCTCCGCAACGCGCTCGATTCCGGCCGCTATCGCCAGCGGGTGATCGACGACGAGGCCCTCGCGCAATCGTTTGGTTTGTCCGGAGTTCCCGCGATCGTGGTGCGAGGGAAGGGCGCGCCGTGGAACGAGGCCGTGCTCGTGGAAGGCGCGCAGCCGTATGAAGTCATTGGTGCCGCTGTTGCCCAAGTGCGTCAGCGGACCGGCTAAGACGAAACAAAGTGTCCGACAAATGACCTGCGGACGCTCCTGAACGCGCATGGCTCGCAAATGGCCGGAGCACGCTTGTGCGAGCGGAAATGTGTATTGTTGGCGGAGGACGGCGGGGCGGCATCGGCTGAGCCATGCGCAGCTTCCGGAGCCTATATAACTCTAACGCGGGTCCGCCGAGCGTTTCTTGCCGGATGCCGGGAGCTGATTGGCGGACGTGCGGCTCCAGTTGGGCGACGGCACATGTGCGCTCTCCATAAATGCTTCGATTTCACGTACGACCGTGCCATGCGCGGCCGACACCTCGTGGGCCTCACCGATATCCTGGCTCAGATCATACAATTCAAACCTCGCGGGCGTACCATCACGACGGATACCTTTCCACTTTCCCCAGCGGACCGCTTGTTGGAAACCGCCGGAATATTGCTCCCAATATAGTTTGCGATCCAGAACCTGGTTCTTCCCGAGGATGCTGGGCAGCACACTCATTCCGTCCCCATCGGGTGGGATCGCAGCGCCGGCGATGTCCGCCATGGTGGGGAGAACATCCGCGAAGTTCCAGGGCAGGTTGCTGGTGGCGCCGGCGGGAGTTTTACCGGGCCAGCGGACGAGCATGGGAGTGCGCAGTCCCCCTTCATAGCTCTGTCCTTTGGCGCCGCGGAAAGGGGCGTTGCTGTCGAACCGTCCATCATAACGCCGCGCGCCGCCGTTATCCGAGCAGAAGAAAACCACAGTGTTATTCGCGATGCCCAGGTCATCGAGCAGGCGGAGGAGGCGTCCCGTGTCACGATCAATCCAGTCGATCATCGCGGCGTGGATCTTCTCTTCCTGGGTCCACGGTTGGTCAGCGTAAGGCCCGGGCCCGGGTACGTCCATTTCCGCGTGTGGCAGCGTATACGCAAGATAGAGGAAAAACGGCTGTTGGCTGCGGCGGCGGATAAAGTCGAAAGCGAAATCCGTGAAGAGCTCATGCGTGTGTTGGCGGCGTTTACCCTCGAGATTGGCCTCGATTGAGACCTTCTGCTGATTATGCCAGAGGTAGTCCGGATAGTGCGTGTGGGCGTGGTTCTGGTTTAGAAAGCCAAACCATTCGTCGAATCCTTTCAGGCTTGGTTCGCCGGTGGAGCCCGGCTCGCCCAAGCCCCATTTGCCGGTCATGCCGGTAATATAGCCACGAGCCTTGAGCACTTCGGCGACCGTGATATCCTCGGGCTCAAGCGGGACGCGGCGCGCTTTGTTATGATCGGGCACGCCACCCGCCATGCCGGTATTTCCGCGTACACGAGTATGACCGAGGTGCTTGCCCGTCATGAGGACACTGCGCGAGGGAGCGCAGACGGAGGCTCCGGTATAGACATCGGTGAAACGAATTCCCTCCTGAGCCATTCGATCCAGGTTGGGGGTCTTGATTACCTTCTGGCCGTACGGACCGATATCGGCGTAGCCCATATCGTCGACCATCACGTAGATGATGTTCGGGAGACTGGCACTGCGTTGAGGTTGGCTCACGGCGGCAATGGCCGTGCAGCAAAGGAGCACAATACCGATGGAAGCTTTCATGAATTTAAGGGATCGGGCGACCAATAACTTCGCGACGCGGGAGGGGCGGAGATGAATCCGGCCGCAACTGGGGAGCCCGGGTTCTAGCCAACCTGTTTCGACCCGGCGATGAGAAATTAGCGGCAGCGACAAACCCGAAGGACCAAGGACGTGGCCGGAGGAGACGCGGATGCGACCGGGACTTAAGTCAACGCGGGCGGTTCCGGTGCCTGACCCGGCGGGTTGCGATGTCCAGGGACGGCGAGGATTTCCACGTAGACTTCCTTCGCTCCGGAGTTGACGACCGCGTCGATACCGGCACCAACCTCGGCGAGTTTGCACGCGGTGGCGGAGTCACGGCTCGGTCCAGCTTTGCAGGCGAAATCCCATTGGGTGAATCCCTCCGGAAGGGTCTTGCGCCGCTCGCGTTTGACGTACTTCCGAATGTCGCTTTTAACGGTTTCGACCGCGCGTTGATCCGCTTTACCGGGCGCCGTAAGAGGGAAAATCTTCTTCATCCCTACGATCATCGTGAGGGTTATCCACCAGGGTCAGCCTTTTTCGCACAATTCGCACCGGCAAACGCTGCACTGACTCGAAGCGCAGGCGGATTGACTGCGGGGCAGGTGCGAACCCCGGCACCAAGCCAGAGAGCACGGCGACTGCCCGGCGGCAGAGCACGGCTCTTGGCTCAGAGCAGACCCTGGTAGGCGAGCCAGAGCGAACGGTAGTACTTCATTATCCGGACGGGGTCGGAGCTTCCCGGGATTTCTGCGAAGCAAAAGCCGTTGTAGCCGATTCCGTTGAGGCTGGTGAGTAATTTCCGGAAAGGATAATCTTCAAGGTAGAGATCACGCATGTGCACGGTGAGGATACTGTTCTTCATCTGATCCAAATTATAATCGAAGCCATTGCCCGCGAGGTCGGTCGCGTTCGAGTTCCAGCAGACGCCGGCCGACGGATGATTCGCGACGGTTATGATGGTTTTGATATTAGGGAGCAGGGACGTGCCGCCACCGTGGACTTCGAGGAAGATCTTCTGGCCATGGGCTTGGGCAAACTCGCCCAGTTCGCGTAATGAGCGCCCGATCTGCTCTAATGTTTTTTCCACCGGCACTTCTTTGGGCAGGCCATTGGGCCGCACCTTGATTCCGGTGGCGCCGACATCGCGGGCGAGCACTATATACTCCTTGGTCGCGGCGATATCCCGTTTTAACTTCGCCTGATCGGGCGTGTGATAGTCAAACGCGCTGCCCAAACTGGCGAGCGCGACGGGCGAGTCGGCGAAGCGCTGCTTCACTTCCGCACGCTGCTGGGGGCTCAGTGTCACTTCGACCCCGTGCTGGTGCGTGGTCCGCAACTCGACCCCCTCGAACTTCGCCTCGGTGCAATTGGCGATAATGGTCGGAATGTCCCAATCCATTGCGAGGTTGTAACTGACCGTTCCCAACTTCAGCGCTGATTTCTTCGCCAGACTGGGGAGGGGCGCGGTCGCCTTCTTCGCCTTCGGTTCCGCGCCGAGCGCGACGGACGAGAGCAGGGGCAACGACGCGAGGCTGAGAGCCGTGGAGGTGAGGAATTGGCGGCGATTGGTTTTCATGGGGAGAACAGCGACGAGGTGGAATGAACCCCAAAAATGCAGGTGAAGGTAGAGTAGGCAGGGAGTTCACCGAAGAGAATTAAACCGACCGTAGTTGTCAGTGCCTCAGGGAACTCCCCGCCCCTCATCGAAC